>NZ_PQCE01000041.1:0-27126 GCF_002964725.1 Pseudoalteromonas sp. T1lg76 | reverse complement strand
CTCGCTATGTACATAGGCGAGCAAGACCGAAGCAATGCTTCGCAGCCTAGCGAGGTGAGCGCATGGATGCGCGATGTAACCAAGCTTCATGGATGAATTTAACCACATGAATCAGTGATTATATTCATCAGAATGCGTTTAGATTGAACATAAAGAAAACCGCAAAGATAAACAGACCCAACCGATTGCGTGAGAGTCAGTGAGAGGTACTCACTGCTAATGGGCGGCCTAGCCGCCCATTTTTTCAGCCTAAATTCACGCAAGTGCTGCGAAAGTATCGCACTAACAGTATAATTCCTTGTACCTTATACAATTAAATAACAGGTAAGTTATGGATTGGCGCTATCTTATTGCCGGTTTAGCCACGAGCACACAGCTCTGGGCCGTTCAACCGGAAACTGAAGAAAAAAGTTACCAGCAAGAAGAACTCAATATCGTTAAGCAATGTATTCTCAATGAAGCCATTGCCGGGGATGGCGAGCAAACTCTCGCCCAGTTGCGAGAAAAATGCACTGCACTTGAGGTAAGCAAACAACTCAGCGCCATAGATAAACGCAAGGCTCGCGAGCAGGTGACGGAAAAAAACCGTAACGTGATAACCCCGCACAATCGTAACTATATTTTGCCCGTCACCTATATCAAGCATCCCAACGAGGAGCCCTTTGGTGCTGATCTTGAAAACCTCTCCACAAATGACGAGGGCGAAAACCTAGATAACGTCGAAATTAAATACCAACTTTCGCTTAAAGTTCCAGTTTTCGACGATTTTAGCGACAAGGATCAGGCCGTTTATTTCGCCGTCACCCTGCAATCGTACTGGCAGTTTTATAACGACGATATTTCCTCGCCGTTTCGCGAGACCAACTATGAGCCGGAAATCTTCTGGATTAACTACCTGGATGAAGAAAACGTCTGGTGGGGCGATGAGCTTGCCGTAGCTTTGGGGATTTCACACCAGTCTAACGGCCGCAGCCAGCCTTACTCGCGCTCCTGGAACCGCGTCTATGCCAACTTTATCTGGGAACAAAACGGCTATGTATTTAGCTTCAAGCCCTGGTACCGCCTTCCCGAAGACGAAAAAGACGATCCGATGGAAGCCAAGGGCGATGATAACCCGGATATTCACAAGTACATGGGTTACTTTGAGTTTCGCGGAGTGCGCCGCTTTGAAGACCACGAGGTCAGCTTTATGCTGCGCAATAACCTAAACTCGGACAACCGTGGTGCCTTACAGCTTGATTGGTCCTTCCCGCTTTGGGGCCGCCTGCGTGGCTATGCCCAATACTTCAACGGTTATGGCGAAAGCATGATCGACTATAACGCCGATATCGAACGCTTTGGCGTGGGTATCCTGTTGACTGACTTGCTGTAAAAAGCAGCCATTATCATTAAAAAAGCCAGCATTATGCTGGCTTTTTTGTCGATATTATCGAGTTAACGAGGTAAAGGCTATTTCGCTATAACAACAAAGCGCCCTTCAAACTCGCCAACCAGGGTGTCGCCATCATAAATCTTCACCGGTACCTTATAACTGGCTTTACCATCACTTTCCAGCTGCTCAAAGCAACCTTCACATACCTGTTGATCTACATGCGCTCTAGGCAGTGACTTAATTGGCTTGAGGTATTTAATATTGGCATCGGCTAAAACAATGTCGCCCTCTTTACCTGCCTCTCTCAAGGCAAGATAAGTAGCCCCCCATCCTGCCAGGGTTGCCATGGAATACACAGAACCGGCAAACATGGTGTTGTGCACATTGATATTGGCATCCAGATCGGCCACCACACTGAACTGCCAATCCGTGTAGGATTCCACCTTTATGCCCATCTTATCGCTGATGGGGATGGATTCACGCCAGGTATTTTGCAGCACCTGAGTCCAGTCCGGATGACGGAACCAACCGGGCTCGCTAGGGCGTTGCTTAACCATGCGCCAATGCTGCACATCGCCATAAGCCAGATGCGCTTTTTCTTTTAATTCATAGCCATGACGCTTATAGAATTCAAGTGCTCGCTCGCGGGCAAAGAGCACCAACTCATCGGCATTTTGCGTCCAGGCAATCTTCTCTAATTCATGTAATAAACGGCTGCCTAAATGCTGGCCTCGGTGCTCTTCAGCCACCGCCATATAGCGCACCTGAGCCTGCTGGCCATTGTTAAAATGTAATCGGGCGACGGCAAGCACCTCACCTTCTTTATTTTTAATAAAGCGATGTTCTGATTCCTGCTCTAAATCATCCTGCTCACTGCCACGAGGCTGATCCCATGGCGCTCGTAAAACCTGCCAGCGCAGTTGGTAATACGCCTGCCAATCATCACTACTTTGTGGGGTGGTTACCTGGAACATACTTCCTCCAATCACTTTTTTGCCATCCACCTTACAAGATTTAACGCTTAGGGCAAATAACACTAAAGCACAACTAGCCAAACAAGCGTAAATGATTATGCACGGCTAACAGTATGGGTCTATGCTGAGCTAATGAAAGCTGCACTTATACACAATGATGCCGCATCCAGGCACTTTATTACCAATTGCGCCCACCTGGGGCATTTACTTTATTGGTATCGCCAAGGGGGCACCCGCCTTGAGGTGCGACAACAGCAAGAGTTTCGCTGGCTGTTGCTCAATCACACCCTGCAATCCGTCATTGTCGCCAATCAACCACAAAGATTGCTGCTCCCCCATCTGCATATCCTGGCCCAATACTGGCAAACCCTTAAAAAGCCGCAAAGGGTGCTGGAGCTGGGCCTTGGTGGCGGCGCCATTCGTAATTACCTGCAATACTCTTATCCCGAGGCCGAGCTGGTGTCGGTGGAGCATAATGCCCAGGTGATCCACTGCTACAAACGCTTTTTTAGTGCCGGGCAAAGCGACAACCTCTGCTGCCTTGATGCCGAGCAAGCGCTTAACCGCTGCGGTCGTTTTGATTGGTTGATCTTGGATTTATTTAGTGAGCTGGATGCGCCGATGTTTTTATTTCAGCAGCGCTTTTATGAGCTTTTGAGTGCAGCATTGGCGCCACACGGATATGTTTTTATTAACTTTCTAGCCCATCATCACAGCCAGTTAACACGCTTAGAACAGCTGCTTGCAGCCACCTTTGGCAAGGCGGCAAAAGTTATTACTGTGCCCGGCTACGCCAATCATTTGCTCTTTATCAGTCGCTAAACCGTTAGGTTAAAAGTGACCGGGCCATCATTGGTTAAACTCACCTGCATATCGGCGGCAAACTGGCCGGTGGCTACGCTGATCCCTTGCTCCTGCGCCTTGGCGACAAAATATTCATACAGGTGGGTAGCCTGATCTGGCGTTGCGGCACTGGAAAAGCTCGGGCGCATGCCCTTTTTCGTATCCGCTGCCAGGGTAAATTGCGACACCACCATAAGCTGGCCGCCTATATCCTTAAGGCTGAGGTTCATCTTGCCCTGCTCATCGGTGAAAATCCGGTAATTGCTGACCTTGTGCAGCAACTTATCCGCCTGGGCTTCGTCATCGGCTTTCTCTACCCCAAGCAACAATAAAATGCCCTGGCCTATTTCCCCGACTAGCTTGCCTTCCACTTCCACTTTGGCGCCACTTACACGCTGAATTAATCCTTGCACTAAGACCTCTTTAACTGCAGATACAAATGGTCGGTCGCCCGACATAGAGCCTGACAATATACCTCATTTTCGAGAGTGCAACCAAGCTCGGCGACTATCTGCAATTGGGCCTGAAGCGCATTTGCCAAACGCTGTGCCTGAGCAAAGGAGCAGCGTAAATCATAACGGCCATGAACCATATAAGTTGGCATCTTGTTGAGGCTGTAAGCCCCTTTCAGCAACTGCTCTTCCGCTAAGAAAAAGCGGTTCACCCGATAGTGCAGCTGCAATTTTGTCAGCTGCAGATGATTATCATGCTCCATGGTTTGCCGCCCCAATTGCTGCTGCCAGGCTCCCCAAGCTTTGGCGGCTTCTATTTGAACCAGCTCATTGGCATCGAAAAGGCGTTGATAGTAGTCATCTACCAACTCGTCCGGGGCAAGCAGTTTTGGATTAAAGAGGTGATACTGCTGCGGATAAAATTGTGCCGCCGCCCCAGATGAGCCCAAGCTCCATGCACAATCCTCGCGGGTACCTAATAAGCTCGCCCATAACAATAACGCGGACACCTGCTGAGGATGCGCTAAGGCATAGCTCAGCGCCAACATGGCGCCAAAACCTTCACCGGCAAGAATTACACGGCTTAAACCGAAATGCTCACGTATCAGCTCCAGATCGGCAATCAATAAATCGAGATTGTTGTGCTCGCAGGTATGCGGGGTGGAGTTACCACAGCCGCGCTGGCTGTAGAGAAAGATACGATAATGACGGGGATTAAAATAGGCACAAGGAGCGCGACTAAGGCCTGCACCGGGGCCATCATGGCAGACAAACACAGGAAAACCGTCGCGATTACCATGCTCTTCAATTTCGAGTTGGTGGCCATGAGCCACGGCAAGATGATAAACCTGCCGCGGCGCGTCTATAGGATAGCTGAACGCCATGCTCACTCCTTGCGAGCGGCAACCTCCTCGGCAACGATATCGTCAATGGGTGGCCGACTCACACTAATACATACGGTAAATTCCGCGCCCAGCAAGACCACAATCCACGACAGATAAACCCAGACAAACAAAATAGGCACGGTAGCCAAGGCGCCATATATCAGTTCGTACGAGGGAAAATGACTGATATACAGTGCAAAGCCTTTCTTAGTCAGCTCAAACAGCAGCGCCGCAAAAATAGCGCCGGGGATCGCCGCCCTAAAGGGAACGCGGGTGTTAGGTACTAGAGTATAGAGCATTATAAAGCCCGCGGTGGACATCACATAAGGCAGCGACTTAATCACAAAGCCGCTGAACCCGGGGATCCCTTCATCGGCAAAGGACACCAGAGACACTATATAAGACGTCGCGCCTATGCTTAGACCAAGCAGCACGGGGCCAAGGCTGAGCACCATCCAATAAACGGCGAAGGAAATCATCGCCGGGCGCTTTTTCTTAATGCGCCAGATACGATTTAAGGTGGCATCTATATTGCGAATCAAAAACAGCGCCACAACCGCCAAAAAGCTTATCCCCACCGCGGTCATCTTATTGGCATTACCAGTAAAGGCACCGATATGCTCTTTGATCACATCCGTAGAGGTAGGCACCATGTTAGTGAAGATAAAGTTTTCGATATTAATACGTATGTCTTCAAAGCCGGGAAAGGCGGAAAAAATAGCCACACCCACCGCGATTAAAGGCACCAGGGATAATAAGGTAACATAAGCCAGGTAGCCGGCATTCACGGCGATCTGGTCTTCACCACACCGGGTAAAAAAGTAGCGCCACCAGCGCGGCTGAGCTTTAACCCAAATTGCCAAGGTTGTTTTTATTTTGTCACTATCCCACTTCATTACGAACTCAAAGAAGAAAATCTTTTGCTTATCATAGCAATCAGCCACATAATTTACAGTATCAAGTTTAGAGACAGGACACTCAAATGCTCAAAAAAATAGCCCTAGCAACGGCTTTTCTCTCCCTTAGCGCATGCCAATCTGCCTACTACTCGGCCATGGAATCCGTAGGCGTACACAAGCGCGATATTCTTGTCGACCGGGTGGAAGAAACCAAGGAATCGCAACAAGAGTCTCAAGAAGAGTTTCAGTCCGCCCTTGAGCGCCTAAGCACCCTGATCAACTTTGACGGTGGCGATCTGCAAGACGCCTATGAGCAACTGAACGATGATTATGAGGCAAGTTTGGCGGCCGCTGAAGAGGTCAGCACCAATATCGATAAGGTTGAAGATGTGGCCGAAGCCTTGTTTGAGGAATGGGCCGACGAACTCGAAGAATACAAAAGTGCATCTTTAAAACGCGAAAGCACGAAAAAGCTGCGCGCCACTGAGCGTCAGTTTGCCCAGTTGCTGCGCTCCATGCGTGCCAGCGAAGCAAAAATGCAGCCGGTGCTGGAGTCGCTGCAAGACAATGTGCTTTATCTGAAGCATAACCTGAATGCTCAGGCCATTGCCGCCATCAAGGGCGAATTTGCCAACCTGCAGCGTGATATCAAGGTACTGATCGACGATATGAATCGCTCTATCGCCGACTCCAACCGCTTTATCGAGCAAATGAACCAGGGTTAAGCCTGATACCAATTCACTTAAACAGCTCATCATTCTAGCGGGCTAAATATTGTGCTCACATACTTAACTGAATTGGTATTAAAAAAAGGAGTCTTACGACTCCTTTTTTACTTTTATCGGCTAATTAGCTTGCGCTTTCACTGGTTTGACCGCAGCCACCGCAACATGAATCCTTCTCACTTTCTTGCAGTTCTGCGCCCGCGAAGGCAGCAGAAGCTCCCCCTACAGTCACAGGCAAGGCTTCATTCTTATCTAGGCCAAAGACCCCTTTAACCACCTGCCAGGTAACCGCAACGGCACCAATAATGAATACCACATCGCCAATGGTACGGATCCAACGCAATGCCACCAAGACATCGCTTTGTAATAATGCCTCTGAGCGGGCATACCACAGACCTTGAGAAGCGCTAGCATAAAATTGAATTAAGCCCACAGGCAGTAAACTGGTAAACAACATTAGAGCAAGGCCTGTATTCATCCACCAGAATGACGTTTTCATCAGCTTTTCATCAAACTGCATGCTTGGGCGGATATAGCGCAGTACCAACAGGGTAAAGCCCAGAGCAAGGAAACCATACACGCCAAATAGTGCTGCATGAGCATGCGTTGCCGTAGTGTTTAAGCCCTGCACATAGTACAAGGAAATAGGCGGATTGATGGCAAAGCCCAGCACGCCCGCGCCCAACATATTCCAAAATGCCACGGCAATGAAGAACATCAAGGGCCACTTTACGTTTGCCATCCAAGGGCTACGTTCTTTCAGCTTGTACTGCTCCCACGCCTCATGACCTAGCACTATCAAGGGCACTACTTCCAGCGCACTAAAGGTTGCACCAACCGCCATCACAGGTGTGGTTGTGCCTGAGAAATACAAGTGGTGGAATGTACCGGGCACGCCTCCAAGCATAAAGAGCGATGCAGACGCCAAAGAAGCTATTGTTGCAGAGCGCTTAGAAACCAAGCCCATGCTGTGGAAGATAAAGGCCAATGCCGCAGTTGCGAACACCTCAAAGAAGCCTTCAACCCAAAGGTGGACAATCCACCAGCGCCAGTACTCCATTACCGAGATATGGGTGCGTTCACCATAGAAGAAACCGGCACCATAGAATAAGCCAATAGCCACTACCGAGGCGCAGAATAAAGCCAACAGGTTTTTATCACCTTCTTGCTTAAACACAGGAAGAATCGCTCGCAACATCAGTACCAGCCAAAAGACTATGCCGGTAAATTTACCTATCTGCCATAAGCGGCCCAGATCAACAAACTCATAACCCTGATGCCCTAACCAGAAGTTTAAATGCGCAGGCATAATTTGTGCGATAGCCAGGTAGTTACCAACAAATGAGCCAACGACAACGACCACTAAGGCCCAGAATAAGATATCTACCCCCAGCTTTTGGTATTTGGGGTCACGCCCACCATTGATAATGGGAGCGAGGAAAAGACCGGCAGCCAAAAACCCGGTTGCTATCCAAAACAGTGCTGCTTGAATATGCCATGTACGCACTAGGCTGTATGGGAACCATTGTGATGTTTCAATGCCATAAAAGCCCTGCCCTTCGACCGTGTAGTGCGCCGTAAAGCCACCCAGTAAGACCTGGAAAGTAAATAAGGACACCACCAGAAATAGATACTTACCCAAAGCTTTTTGCGATGCTGTTAGGGAAAATGATGCTATGGGGTCTTGCTTAGGCGGAGTCGGTGCTTCTTCATCTTTATGCAGGAAGGACCAGGCCCAAACGAGCGCACCAACACCGGCGATCAGCAAGATAACGCTAACAATCGACCACACCAGGTTTTCCGCAGTGGGTTCATTATCGATCAGCGGCTCATGAGGCCAGTTATTGGTATAAGTAGACGAACCATCGGGGCGCTCTGTGGCCGCAGCCCAAGCCGTCCAAAAGAAGAACTCGGTGAGTTTTTCGCGACGCTCTGCACTGGGCAAAGTGTTTTCTTTCATCGCATAATGTTTACGGGTTTGCTGTAATAACGGGTCGCCACCGAACAGCGCATGGTAATAAGCCGCCGTTTGCTCAATGGCAGCCAGGCGACGGGAAGACAGAGTGACCGTACCCGTATTTTGATCATAGGTATTGGTCCTGTACTCTTTTTTAAGTGCCCAGAGTAAAGGCTGTTGTAGCTCTTCAGACAGGTCATCAAAGCTTACTCCATGCGCCTCTTGAGCAGCAATATCCAGCCACTGGACGAGTTCACGATGCAGCCAATCGGCGGTCCAATCTGGCGCCTGATAGGCACCATGCCCCCAAATTGAGCCGAGTTGCATCCCCCCAACCGACTGCCAGGCCGTCTGCCCATCTAAAATCGCATCCTTAGAGGTGTAAACCTGACCATCCTGACTAACAAACTGCTCGGCAATAGGCGGCGCAACACGATAAACCTCACGACCAAAATAGCCGAGAATGGCGAAAGTAACGGCGAGCACCCCAAGCAGCGTCCACCACAGTTTTTTATATTCTCTCATCGTCTTTCTTCCTTAAACCCTAGTGAATAAGGTCTTGTTTTCAAAGTTAATTCGGTTAGCGAATAAAAGAGCTGCAACCCTGGGTATAGGGTCGACGGGCCAACTCAGATAAGCTTCCAACGGAACCTCAATAACATGCATTCAAAATGAATCTTAAGGAAGTTTACACATTACAACCAAAGATGTAAAATAAATACATGTTTAAATATCATCAAAGGCGCTTTGACGCTAAGGTCTTTCGTTAATGAATATCACCCGCTTTACCGATTATTCGCTGCGCACCCTGATCTATGCAGCCTTGCATCAGGACGAGACGGTCACCATACAGGCGGTGGCCGATAAGTATCAGATCTCCAAAAACCACCTGATGAAGGTGGTACAGGTGCTGAGTAATAAGGATTACCTCACTGCCACCCGAGGTAAAAATGGCGGTATTCGCCTAAGCCGCGAGCCGGCGCAAATCAATATAGGCGAACTGGTGCGCCTGCATGAGCAGGACTCGACCCTGGTAGAGTGTTTTGGTGCAGATAATCACTGCGTGATCTCTCCCGCCTGCCAGCTTAAGGGGATTTTGGCGCAGGCCATGGAGTGTTTTTTTGCCCATTTAGATAATTTCACCCTGGCCGATTTGGTGAATTCGAACACGGATTCAGAGCTCAAACAGTTACTACAGATAAGCGAACCATCTAAATTTTGAGATAACAAAGAGAGGATGTCATGGCCGTGTTACTACCCAGTGGACAAATTGCAGAACCCGATGAAAAGGCCCGTGGTTGGGCCTTTATGCGCTTAGCGTTTCGACCTCTATTTTGGCTTGGCGCCCTGTTTGGCATGCTCAGCATAATCACCTGGAGCCTTACCTATACGGGTCACCTAGCGTTTTCACCTTATGGCGGCGGCTATTTCTGGCATACCCATGAAATGCTGTTTGGCTTTGCCGTGGCCATTATGTCGGGCTTTTTATTGACCGCGGTGCAGAATTGGACCGGAGTGCCCAGCATTAAGGGCAAGCCCTTGGCAGCCCTGGTGTTACTCTGGTTAAGTGCGCGAATACTGATGGCCCTGCCCGGTTCATGGGTTCCCAGTGCCCTAGTGATTGCCGTGGATATCGCCTTTCTACCCGCCGCGGCACTGTGTTTTGCCTTACCCATTATCAAGGCTCAGCTAGTGCGCAACCTGTTTTTTGTGCCCCTGTTACTAATGATGGCGGCTCTTAACCTGTTAATGCACTTATCCCAGCTTCAGTGGGTAGCGCTTAACTTTATTACCCTCAGCCATACCATGGTGTTAATGGTGGCCTTGGTAATGGTAATTATCGGTGGTCGGGTATTCCCCATGTTTACCGCTAATGGCACACAAACTCCAAAAGTAGACAATATCCTGTGGCTGGATAAGGCCTCTATCATCTCGGTATTGGTGTGCGCTTTGCTGACCCTGGTCAACAGCGAACAAGGTATTGCACTGCAAGCTATGGCCTTTATCGCTGCGGCCTTGATTAACTTTGCGCGCGCCTGGCGCTGGCGCATCTGGGTTACCTTTGGGACCGCCTTAGTATGGCCGCTGCATCTCAGCTACTGGGCCATTTGTATTGGCCTGTTGATGCTGGGGCTGATGAGAATGGAAGTATTAAGCAACCCTTCCTTGGCCTATCATGCCATTACCGTTGGCGGCATGGGATTAATGATATTGGCTATGATATCTCGGGTGTGTCTCGGTCATACCGGACGCATGATCAAGGTAGGCTGGGTGATCAATAGCGCCTTTATCGCCCTGTTTAGCGCCTTTGTGATCCGGGTGTTTGCGCCCCTGGTGAGTGACCAGTATCAAAGCCTGATCTTGGTGTCTGCACTCTTGTGGACCCTTGCCTACCTGATTTATATCATCGCCTATGCCCCCGTGGTATTTAAGCCCCGCGTGGATGGCCGCGATGGTTAAGCATGACATAAACAAGACGGCGTCAATACGCCGTCTCTGCCTAACGCTTTTTCCTTCGCCCATTTAAGACAGGCGTTACGGCCAGCATCACGCCGCTGACAAAAGCAAACACAGCGATAAAGGTCAGCACACCGTTTATCGTCCTTGGGTGTTCAATCACGGTACTATGGAAAAACACCCGTCTCCCACCATCAACCTGCTCTTCAAATTTTATCCCTAGCATATCAAAACTGTATCTATAGGTTTTATCGGCTCGCAGAGACATTTCCTTTCGCTTTTTATCCACTTCAACGTGGTCTTGCTCATCAGGTATTAAATGGCGCCACCTTGAAAAAACATCGTCCGGCTCAGAGTCTTTTATCACCCCTTGCGACTCATAAACGATTTGTCGCTCCGGAAACAGTAAGGCATTGTGAGCGCAATAAAAAAGTGCGCAACCTAATGCAACTAGGGCGATGGCCCAAATCTGTATCTGTGCTCGGCGGCGCTGTATCGCACTTTGCTGCTGTTGCAGATATTGCTTGGTTTGCGTGATTTGGTTCAGCTGCCCGAGGTCTATGTCTTCACCCCACTGCGCCATAAATTGCTCCAAGGTAAGATTGAATGCACTTAATAAGCGTTCAAAAATATCTTGAGAAGGGGTCGATTTATCATTTTCAATTTTGGATAAATAGCTTTGCTCAATGCCTACCTTGACCGCCAGCTCGGGCTGGCTTAATTGATACTGCTGACGCAAATTTTTTATTGCAGTTCCTAAACTCATTTCTGCTCTCCATGTTAATAGTCAGCTCAAGTCTTTCTAATTCCTTAAAGAATAAGAACATGAATAGTGATGAATACTCAAGAATATTCAATGGGCTACACAAGCATCTAGAAATTAACTGACATTTGCGGCGACAACTTTTCAAGGTGCACAAAAAAGCCCGCAGCAATGTGCGGGCTTTTCATTATTCGCTGTAATTAGCTTTTTTTGCTTTCGCGTGAAGCGCGCTTACGTTCGTTTTCCGTTAGGAAACGCTTACGAATACGAATGCTTTCAGGCGTTACTTCTACTAATTCGTCATCATCGATGAACTCAAGCGCTTGCTCTAGCGTCATCTTGATAGGCGGCACAAGTGTTTGTGCTTCGTCAGTACCTGACGCACGAACGTTGGTTAACTGCTTACCTTTAAGGGCGTTAACAGTTAGGTCATTGTCACGGCTGTGAATACCGATAACCATACCTTCATACACTTCAACACCATGACCGATAAATAGTTTACCGCGCTCTTGTAGGTTGAATAGGGCGTTAGTTAACGCTTTACCTTGCGCGTTAGCAATCAATACACCGTTTTTACGTTGACCAATCTTACCGCCTTTATGAGGACCGTAGTGATCGAATGTGTGATACATCAGACCTGAACCAGACGTCAGCGTCATAAAGTCAGTTTGGAAACCGATTAGACCACGGCTAGGAACTATAAAGTCCATACGAATACGGCCTTTACCATCTGGAGACATGTCGGTCATTTCCGCTTTACGCAGACCAAGTTGTTCCATGATTGAGCCTTGGTGCTCGTCTTCACAGTCGATTGTTACTGTTTCATACGGTTCTTCAAGAACACCATCCACTTCGCGAAGGATTACTTCAGGACGTGAAACTGCAAGCTCGTAACCTTCACGACGCATATTTTCAATCAATACGCCTAAGTGAAGTTCACCACGACCTGATACACGGAAGCTATCAGGGTTGTCAGTGTCTTCTACACGTAGTGCTACGTTGTGAACAAGCTCAGCGTCAAGACGCTCGCGGATATTACGTGAAGTCACGTATTTACCTTCTTGGCCAGCAAACGGTGAAGTGTTTACTGAGAAGGTCATAGTAACTGTTGGCTCGTCAACGCTTAACGGAGGAAGCGCTTCAACATTGTTTACGTCACAGATAGTATCTGAGATTTTCAGCTCACCAAGACCTGTGATAGCTATGATATCGCCCGCAGCTGCTTCTTGCGCTTCGTGACGATCTAGACCCAAGTAAGTCAATACCTGGCCAACTTTACCGTTGCGTGTTTTACCGTCAGCACCGATAACAGTGACTTGCTGGTTCACTTTAACGGTACCGCGCTTGATACGACCAACACCGATTACGCCTACGTATGAGTTGTAATCAAGCTGAGAGATCTGCATCTGCAATGGACCTTCAGGATCGGCATCCGGCGCTTCAACTTCGTTAACGATCGCTTGGAACATAGGTTCCATGTTGTCTGAAGGCTCATCTAAATCTAATGTTGCCCAACCGTTGATAGCTGACGCGTAGATTACTTTGAAGTCTAGCTGTTCGTCAGTTGCACCCAGGTTATCGAATAGATCGAATACTTGGTCCATAACCCAATCAGGACGAGCACCTGGCTTGTCGATTTTGTTGATAACAACGATTGGCTTCAAACCCTGTGCGAATGCCTTTTGCGTAACGAAACGCGTTTGCGGCATAGGACCTTCTTGAGCATCTACAAGAAGAAGTACTGAATCAGCCATCGATAGAACGCGCTCTACTTCACCACCGAAATCGGCGTGTCCTGGAGTATCTACGATGTTGATGTGGTAATCGTTCCAGTTGATTGCCGTATTTTTAGCTAAGATGGTAATTCCACGCTCTTTTTCAATGTCGTTAGAATCCATCACTCGCTCTTCGTTACCACCGCGAGTTTGCAGTGTGCCCGATTGCTCAAGCAATTTATCAACCAGAGTCGTTTTACCATGGTCAACGTGCGCGATGATCGCGATATTTCTTAACTTTTCGATGCTCATATATCTACTTAAGAGGCAAGCCTCATTGTTCCTAGAGGATCCACGCTCGGCAAACAACTACCTGCGTTGGGTTTAAAAGGGCGCGTATTATCCCTTATAACGTCACTAGATGAAAGTTTATCCAACATTATTTTTCTGTGACTGTGACCTAATTGTCATAACGCACCGTTAGTGTGGATAAAAATCAACCACAGAAAAATCTTAGCAGGTATTTTTCAGCTAACCTATTGCACCTTGCACAAGGTAAGCGCTTTAATCTAAAGCAAGCCTTGAGCGAGCCGTAAACCATGGCTTAAAAAAGGGCAAAACAAATGCACCAAAGCAATGCAGGTGCGCACCAAAAGGGTGCATAATAGCTTTGTTGAAATAACACGTTTAATTAAAACCCTTTACAAACATACATTTAAATAGTTGGCACGATTTAAGCTTATGAGTGCACAATTGCAGTAACATGCAGCACACAAAATATTCCTAGTTGGAGGACACATGTCACATACGGTTTTAACTTTTATTAAAGAAAATGACGTTAAGTTCGTAGATTTACGCTTTACCGATACCAAGGGTAAAGAGCAGCACCTTTCTATCCCACATCACCAAGCAAACGAAGACTTCTTCGAAGAAGGTAAGATGTTCGATGGTTCTTCAATCGCTGGCTGGAAAGGCATTAATGAATCTGACATGGTACTTCTACCAGACGTAAACAGCGCCAAGCTTGACCCGTTTGCTGAAGAAACCACACTGATTGTACGTTGTGACGTAGTTGAGCCTTCAACACTACAAGGTTATGAGCGTGATCCTCGCTCTGTTGCTAAGCGCGCCGAAGAGTACATGCGCTCTACTGGTATCGCCGACACAGTTCTATTCGGTCCAGAGCCTGAGTTCTTCCTATTTGACGATGTTAAGTACAAAACCGATATGTCTGGTTCTATGTACAAGATCGATGCCGAAGAAGCGTCTTGGAACTCAGACCGCGACTATGAAGGCGGTAACACTGGCCACCGTCCTGGCGTAAAAGGCGGTTACTTCCCGGTTGCGCCTGTTGATTCATCACAGGATTGGCGTAGTGCAACCTGCTTGGTACTAGAAGAGCTAGGCCATGTAGTAGAAGCACACCACCACGAAGTAGCCACTGCCGGTCAAAACGAGATTGCCACTCGCTTTAATACCATGGTTACCAAAGCAGATGAAATCCAAGAGATGAAGTATGTTATCCACAACATGGCTCACCTTTATGGTAAAACGGCTACCTTTATGCCTAAGCCTCTAGTTGGCGACAACGGCTCAGGTATGCACTGTCACCAATCACTAGCTAAAGATGGCAAGAACCTTTTCGCTGGTGACAAGTACGGCGGTCTTTCAGAAGACGCGCTTTACTACATTGGTGGTATCATCAAGCACGCTAAAGCGATCAATGCCTTCACCAACCCGGCAACTAACTCTTACAAGCGTCTAGTTCCTGGCTTCGAAGCACCGGTAATGCTTGCTTACTCGGCACGTAACCGCTCTGCATCAATCCGTATTCCAGTGGTTCCTTCAGAGAAAGGTCGTCGTATCGAAGTACGCTTCCCTGACCCTGCGGCTAACCCATACCTAGCGTTTGCAGCTCAGCTTATGGCTGGTCTTGACGGCATTAAGAACAAGATCCACCCTGGCGATGCCATGGACAAGGATCTATATGACCTACCTGCGGAAGAAGCGGCTGAAATCCCAACTGTTGCTTCTTCACTAGACGAAGCCCTTGCTTGTCTTGATGCAGACCGTGAGTTCTTAACTCAAGGTGGCGTATTCACTAATGACCTAATCGACGCTTATATCGCGCTGAAGGCCAAAGAAGTTGAAAAGCTAAACATGACAACTCACCCAGTTGAGTTCGAAATGTACTACAGCGTATAAAACAGATAATGACAATTTAGTTATATCATGTGTGTTCTCAAAGCCTGCTCTGCGGGCTTTTTTTATGGAAAAAATACAACCTTTGGACTAAAGTTAATACCTAGCCAGTAACTTGGCTTATTTTGCTAACTATAAGAATAACAACCATAAATAGGATTTCACGTGAACACAAGGCTGTATATTTTAAGTATGGTCGTGCTGCTAACTATTTTTAGTACAGCATGGGCCGCACCGAGCAAAGACATCTACGTGTACAAGGATGAGAATGGCGTATTGGTATTTTCTGACACCCCGCGCAAGGGAGCAGAAAAAGTCACCCTTAACGCTCCGGTAATGAATATGCCCAGCATCGACACCAGTGTTCTCGATGAAGTCGATGATGAACTGGAGCAAGTCAAATTTAGCATAACTATCACCTCACCGACGCAAGAAGAAACCATTCGCGATAACACCGGCTCAGTGCATATCAGTGGGCAGGTGAAACCAAGATTTTTACAAGGACATAGCGTACAGCTGTTTATGGACGGCCAAGCCTATGGCGAACCACAAAGCTCCAGCCTGTTTGCCCTGCGCGATATTGATCGCGGCGAGCACAGCCTGGTTTTAAAACTACTCAATAGCGAGGGCGAAGTATTGGCCAGCTCCAAGGCCATCACCTTCTTTATGCATCGCCGCTCGATGATCACCGGCCCTTAATTGCAATGCAGCTAAGGAAATGGCTGCGCACAGCCCAATAAACCTGCTAAGATAGTTGCACCATACTGGTGCAACTTATTACTAAAGATGAAACTTCACGGCGATTTCTTCCAGCAGATGTGGGAAAACCTGCACACTGCCATACTTATTTTAGATAAAAATTTTAATCTGGTTTACGCCAACACCAGTTGCACCGAGCTGCTTGGACAAGGCTTAAAACGCATTCAAGGCCAGCCCTTCGAATCCCTATTTAACTATCACTCGGTGGAACTTGAGCGCATCGCCAACTACACCCTCAAGCAAGGGGTGGATTGCCACCAGCACAGGGCTGACGTGGTGTTCGTAGATACCCGCCATGCCAACCTGGCGCTCAATAGCCGCCGCATCAACTACCAGGGTGAGGTATTTTTACTGCTTGAAATCCGCCAAACGGATGAAGAAATCCGCCTCGATCAAGCCTCCAACCAAATGCATCAACACCAAGCGGCTAGAACCCTGATCCGTAATTTAGCGCACGAAATTAAAAATCCACTCGGTGGAATTCGCGGAGCGGCGCAATTATTGCAGTATGAGGTTGATCAGCAGGAACGCGATGAGTGTGCACAGCTAATTATTCACGAGGCGGATAGATTAAGGCAATTGGTCGACAGGCTGCTGGGGCCAAACCAGCGCTTACAAAAACAGGCGACCAATATCCATCAAACCCTGGAGAATGTATTAAAGCTCTGCATGCTGGATAACAATAAAAATATCGACCTGATTAAAGACTATGACCCGAGTATTCCGGATGTTGTGGTCGATGGCGATAAAATCCAGCAGGTCCTCCTTAACATAGTGCGCAATGCCATGCAGGCGCTCAGTGCAGGAGGCGAAATTAAAGTATCAACCCGGGTACGCTATCATGTGCGCCGCTACGATACGACACTCAAAAAAGCCCTGCAGATCAAAATTTGTGATAATGGCCCAGGCATAGCGCCGGAGGTAAAGGAAACCCTGTTTTATCCCATGATAACCAATAAAGAAGGTGGTTCGGGACTAGGGTTGTCGATCGCACAAACCTTGATCGATCAGCATCAAGGCTTTATCGAGTGCGACAGCTGGCCGGGCCATACTGAGTTTACACTGTATTTGCCACTGTAAGCGGCTAAGAGGGCTATGATGAAATCTGTTTGGTTGGTAGATGATGACGCATCGATTCGCTTTGTGCTGCAAAAGGCGCTGACGCGCAGCGGTTATGATGTAGAAAGTTTTGATAACGCCCAAGATGTGTTAACCGCCCTGACCTTTTCACAACCGGCGGTCTTACTCTCGGATGTGCGCATGCCCGGAATGGACGGCATGGCCTTGTTAGAGCAGATCAGCGAAGAAAATCCCAATCTGCCGGTAATCATCATGACCGCCCATTCGGATCTGGACTCGGCGGTACAGGCCTTTCAAAAAGGAGCCTTTGAATACCTGGCCAAACCCTTTGATTTAGAAGAAGCGGTGAGCGTGGTTGATCGCGCCGTACGTGCCCACACGCAAAAAAAGGCCAAAAAAGTCACCAAGGAGCAAAAACGCTCTGTGATTATCGGCGAAGCACCGGCCATGCAGGAGGTGTTTCGTGCCATAGGTAAGCTTAGCGCCTCAAGCATGAGCGTATTGATCAATGGCGAGTCTGGTACGGGTAAAGAGCTGGTCGCCAGCGCCCTGCACCAACATAGCCCACGTAAGGATAACCCCTTTATCGCCCTTAACATGGCCGCCATTCCCAAGGACTTGGTGGAGTCTGAGCTCTTTGGCCATGAAAAAGGCGCTTTCACCGGCGCCGACAGCGTGCGCAAGGGTCGCTTTGAGCAGGCCAATGGCGGCACCCTGTTCCTCGATGAAATCGGCGATATGCCCCTGGATGTACAAACCCGCTTATTACGGGTGCTGGCCGACGGTGAATTTTATCGTGTTGGCGGTCACCAAAGCCTCAAGGTGGATGTGCGTATTATCGCCGCCACCCACCAGGATTTAGAGCGCCTGGCACAACAGGGCAAATTCCGCGAAGATTTATTCCACCGTTTAAATGTGGTGCGCTTAAAGCTGCCACCTCTGCGTGAGCGCACCGAAGACATAGAGCAGTTAGCCGAGTACTTCCTTAATAAAAGCGCCCAAGAATTAAAGGTGCCCAGTAAGACCTTAAGCCCACAGGCCTGTGAGCAAATGAAGCTGTTCAATTGGCCGGGCAATGTCAGGCAACTGGAAAATACCTGTCGCTGGTTGACAGTGATGGCGCCGGGGGAATACATAGGCGCAGAAGATCTGCCGCCCGAGCTCAGTGCCAGCATAGAACAAGAAGCAGATTCTGACTGGCTCGATCTATTCCAGCAGTGGCTCAATAACGAGTTTAAACAGGGTAAGGACAATGTCTGGCCCGATATTCAGGCACAGCTGGAAACGCGGCTGATCAAATCCGCCCTGGCCAGTTGTGGCGGCCATAAACAAGAAGCAGCATTGCGTATTGGTTGGGGACGCAACACCTTGACGCGTAAGTTAAAAGAACGAAATATCAGTACATCTTGATGATAAGGCCATTTGAAACATCGCCATCTTTAAACGGCACGAGCAAGTGCATGGCCAAGCTCAGCGGCGCTAATTGCAGCGGCGCTAGCGAAACCCCTGCCACGCCTGTATAAGGGCGAGCAGGTCTTCAACGCCACAGGCGGCAACTAATTCAGATTCATCCAGCACTAGCTCATCCGCGGCATAGGCGTCAAGGTCATCCTCATCGTGATGCAAGCCGTGACTTTCAAAGAGCACCTCGCCATGGGCTATCACCACCCGCATTTCTTTGCCGTTTATTACCAACTCTTGCGAGCCATTGACCGAACTTTTTGGCGAATCCTGGTTTAGCGCCTGCTGAAAACGCTGCAACAGCTCATCATTGTCATATAACTCATCGTTAAACCAGCGCGCGACTAAGCGGTGCTCGTCACTTAGCTTTACACGCTTTCCCCATAAGGGATCAGAATATAGCTGATATTCCATGGTATTTTTGCCCTTGCAAATAAGGCGCGCATCATACCAACAAGCATAGCTTACTGCCTAGGGAATTAGTTGCTCCGCCGAGCCTATGAGCATGATAAAATCCCCCTATGTACCGCCACCCAAAATGACCATGTTCGATACCTTTGCCATTATTTTCCCACTGATTTTTATCGCTGGCGTCGGCTTTGCCTGTGCCAAGCTGCGCTTTCTAAATGGTGAACAGCTCTCGGGGATCAGTCGTTTTACCTTTTACATCAGCATTCCGGTGTTTCTGTTTATTAATATGGCGCAGGCCCAACTAGGCAGCGTGGTTAGCCTGGAGCTGATGCTGAGCTTTTATATTCCGGTGGTGCTGATGTTTAGCCTGATGCTGATCTTGTATAGGTACTATAGCGGCGATTGGTCACAGGGAGCGGTATTGGCACTGGGTGCCAGCTATTCCAACACTGTCTTAATCGGCCTGCCCATTGCCATTCAGGCGCTTGGCAAAGACATAGCGGCCACGGTTTTTGTGCTGATCACCTTCCACAGTGCCCTGCTATTTTTACTCACCTATGCATTTTCGGGTCGCTCGCAAAGGGTAAGCTGGCTCACCACGGTGCGCCAACTGCTTTTAAACCCAGTGATCTTGGCCATTACTTTAGGTTTGCTGTTCAACCTTAGCGGTTTGGCCCTGCCCGAGCCAATGGAAAATGGTTTAGCGCTACTGGCTGAGCCGGCCATAGCCGGAGCCCTGTTTGTATTAGGCGCCAATTTACATCATTACCAAATTCGCCCCGGGCTGCATCTGGCTTTAGGCCTGTCTGCCAGCAAGCTATTCTTGCTACCCGCCCTGGTGTGGTTATTTGCCAGCCAGGTCTTTGCCTTGCCACAGCAACAACTGCTCCTTGTGGTGCTGCTCAGTGCTTCACCCTTGGGTGTAAATGCCTATTTAGTTGCCAAACAACTTGATACCCGCAGCGAAGTATTGGCTAGCGCAGTGGTGTTAAGCACCTTGCTAAGTGTTGTGAGTTTCTTCTTTTGGCTCACCCTGATATAAAAAGACACAAAAAAAGCGTGCCCTAAGCACGCTTTTTTCTGTCTCAATCGTAAGAACGATATTTAGCGGCGTCGATAATGGCCCATACATACACGATTGCGGCAATAATGCCGGGCACTATCAGCCACCATAGAGCGGCGCCACCGAAGAAGAAGATGGCAAATAATAAGGCCGCTAGAATACGCCCCTGTACCAATTGCCCCAGTCCCGGGAAGAATACGTTACATAGAGCGGCGATTACATTACCACCTGAACCTTGTCCTGACATATAAGCCTCGTTAGTCAATTACAATTCTTTAATTACCATAACCAATTACAATATTCAGGCCAACTTTTTATACTTATTTTTCAATCAGTTAAATCCTTGCCCTTTTTGTAATCTCATTAACTTTAGCCTATCATGCTAAAGTTTAGTCTTTTTAACATTACCCTATCTATGTTAAGAGAGTAATAGTTAAGACAATAATAATTAATACCAAATAGTTACAGACCTATGCTAGCCAAAATTGCCAAACCCATAGCCAAACTGACCGACAAATACATGCCCGACCCGCTGCTGATCGTCATGCTGCTCACCCTAGTGAGCTTTGCGCTCGCGTTAATAAGCAGTGATCACTCGCCCTTGGCCTTGGTGCAAATGTGGGGCGGCGGCATCAGCAACCTCTTCACCTTTGCCATGCAGATGCTGCTGGTCTTGGTATGCGGCTACCTGCTGGCAACCACTCCCAGTGTCGAGCGCGGTTTAAACTTTGTCGCTCGGCGCCTTAATACGCCAGGCAAGGCGGTGGTCGTTACTACCTTGGTCGCCCTCTTAGCAAGCTGGCTTAACTGGGGCTTTGGTCTGGTGGTCGGCGCCCTGTTTGCCAAGGCGGTGGCGCGCTTTTGTCGCGTTGACTACCGGGTGCTGGTAGCCAGTGCCTATTCCGGATTTATTATTTGGCATGGCGGCTTATCCGGTTCGATCCCTCTGACCATTGCCACACCGGGGCACTTTGCCGAACAGCAAATTGGTCTGATAGACACCTCGCAAACCCTGTTCTCGACACTGAATTTGGCACTGGTGATTGGCCTGGCCATCATTTTGCCCCTGCTTAATTACTTGCTACTACCCAAGGCGCAGGACGCCGTTTATGTCGATACAGAGCAACTGCAGGGAGATAAGGAAACGACACAGCAAAATGCTGCGGGCAATGCCTTAGAGCAGGCACGCTGGCCTACCGCAACCTTAGGTTTGCTGGGCCTGATTTATTTGGGCAGCAGCTTTTATACGGGTGCACAAGGCTTAAACCTCAACACCATTATCGCCCTGTTTCTGTTTTTTGCCCTGCTATTGCAACCCAACACCAGCGCGCTTATTAGCCAACTCAATAATGCGGTGCGTAGCGGCAGCGGCATTGTCATTCAATTTCCATTTTACGCCGGCTTGATGGCGCTGATGAGCCAAAGCGGCTTGGCCAAAGACATCTCTGAGCTGTTTATCGCCCTGTCCGATAGTACGACCCTGCCGATATGGAGTTTTCTTAGCGCCGGCCTGGTGAATATTTTTGTGCCTTCGGGAGGCGGCCAGTGGGCGGTGCAGGCACCCTTACTACTCCCCGCCGCGCAGGCCCTTGAGGTGCCGCTTTCATCTGTGGCCTTAGCGGTAGCCTGGGGCGACGCCTGGACTAACCTGATCCAGCCATTTTGGGCCATTCCTGTTCTGGCAATTGCCGGCTTAAAGGCCAAAGACATTATGGGCTTTTGTCTGATCCAGCTGCTGGTCAGTGGCCTGTATATCATCTTGCTGTTAGCCCTGCTCGCTTAAGTTTCCGCCTCAAAGGAGGATTAATAGCCGGGGCTAAAAACCGCCGTGAGCAATATAATGGTGGAGCAATTTAAGGGGCGTACTCCTTATCTTGATCTGATTAATCCAGCAAACACGGGCCTCGGCTTTGTCGTAAATAGTTGGCAGTGGGCCCATTACATTATAAAGTTGGAGCCAATACTGCCGCCTCCTTAGGTCAATAATACGCTAGGTAAAACCATATGCCCGTTCATGTGTTACTTGTTGAAGACGATGAGCTACTCGTTAAGCGCATCGAAAATCATTTTGCCGATACCGAGTTTTGCATCCAGGTCGATAGTACAGGGGCGCAAGCATTGGCTTTGGCGCAAGCATCACAGGGCGACTCCCAGCATGCCATCGAATTGGCCATAGTCGATATCGTCTTACCCGCAAAGGATGGCCTCACCTTAGCCCGGGAGCTAAGCACCCTTACCGAGATCGGCGTGATCATGCTTTCAAGCCGGGACTCGCAGTCGGATCGCATCGCCGGTCTGGCACAAGGAGCCGATGACTATATCTGCAAGCCCGTTGACTTACTTGAACTCGAATTGCGTATGCGCGCCGTATATAAGCGCCTGCATGGCGCGGCTAGCCAGGTCAGTGACAGCACCGAATATATCGAATATGCAGACTTTAAACTGCACCCGGATAATCGCACCCTGATCACCGCCAACAACGAAGAACTGCGGCTTACCGAGGCAGAACACAAGGTATTGATTTGCTTAATTGCCAATGCGGGTAAAGCCACATCGCGGGAGAAGGTGTCAGAGGAAATTGGTCAGCCGGACTGGAGCCCCACGGATCGCACCGTGGATGTATTGATAGGGCGCCTGCGTAAAAAGCTGGGCGATGAAAAAGAGCAAAAGCGCATTGTCACGGTACGCGGCAAAGGCTATATGCTCTCTTCAAGTTAAGGCTTTAAAACAGAATGTTACCCTGCTGGTAGGCCGCAAGCGACTGCAGGAAGGGCGTCGGCTCAAAGGCCTGTTCATTGGCTTCATTCACCGCCTGCTGCTGGTAATCAACCGCCTCTTCAAAGTTGCCCAGCTTGGCATGTGCCGCTGCCAGATAAGCATAGGCAAGGGGATGATCATTCTCATCCGCTACTTCTTCGGCCAACTCTATGGCCTTTTCCAGCTCACTGCCATTATCGGAATAGCGTACATACCAACCGGCTAACTTACGCTTAGCGATCAGGCTGCCATGCGCCGCCGCTTTTTCTAACCAATGCTTAGCCTGCTCCGCATAAACAGCAGAACCATCGGCTTTGGTCATCAAGCATTTGCCCAACTGTAATTGCGCCCGGCTATGATCTTGTTTCGCCGCCAAAGTCAGTAGACGGAGATTGCAGTTCACCCCAAGTTGAAACAGGGTATCGCTGTGGCCTCCCATAGCTGCCTTATGCTGCCAATAACGCCATTGCTGCTCTTCTTCTTTGTTACTCAGCGGCTTAATCTCAACATGGGCAGTTATTTGGTCATTCAAATACGCTGAATTAGCGACCTGATTATTATAGAAAAACTGCACCCGGTACCAATTTTGGTCTTTTAGCTCTCCATCAGCGGCACTTAGCTGCCACTGCTTCATCAGGGTTTCGGATTTTTTGCGTAAGACCCTGGGAATATTCACCTGCTCATACGGCTGCCAATGAGCCACCTTACCCTCGGCATCCAGATTAACCAGGTAAGAAAAGGTAAAGTAAGTAGTCTCTAACTTTTCCTGCTTGGTAAATTCTGGCTGAGTAATGCTGCTAAAACTTATTTGTGGCGCAACAACAGGTATGGCCTTCACGCCACCGTCGATAGCATGATATTGAGGCTGGTCATCCAGCACTTTTAATACCTTGGCTAATTCGGCCTGGGCATTCACATCATCTCTTTTAGCCTGCTGTAATAACTGCTGTGCCCTGGCCTTAAGCTTGTGACTCATTTCACTGTCTTGGGCACCGGCGAAAACACCGCGAATAATGGCATTATGGAACTTTTTATCGGCGGCAACAAAACGAGTTTCGCGTAATTTTTCGGCAATGCTTTGGCCGAACTCGGGAGCCGGATAGGAATTCAGCAAGAGCAGATCCCGCGGCACGCCGTTTTCATCTATATCAAATAGATAGCTGGCCAGCCCCGGCACACCATCGCTTTGCAGAGAATCGGGGTAAGCGGTAGCTGGGTTAGCGGTTTTCTCCCGGGTCGGATTATAAGTAAGCGTACGACTCAACTCATAATTGATGCTTTGAGTTCCTAGCTTGCCATAGCGAGCGATAAGCTCGTCGGCCAAGTGTTTAGCCTGTGCTAACTGGGATTTGTCTAGGCGGCGAGCCACAGACTTTCTCGCCTGCTCGGCCATTTTAAAGCCATTATCCATGGCCACAGAAAAGTAACCGTAGGCCTTGATGGGATCGGCCTTCACTCCTTGTCCGCGTAAGTACTGCACTGCAAGATTAAACTGACTGCGGCCATCGCCAAGTTCGGCGGTTTGCTCAAATAAGGTAAAGGCTTTTTGGTATTGCTGATCAAGATAAAAAGTCATGGCATCGCTAGCATTTGCCAAGCAAAGTTGAGGTAATAACGCGGCCGCAAAAATCCACTTTTTCATTGAACACTCCAATTTGGCTAGTTCAACAATGTTAACAGCTGGTAAATATTGGCGCAATGGCAATTACCCCAGAGCTGCCACCATGCGCTCAAAAGCGCGATAACTTAAAGCCTCTTTAATGCAGGCTTGGGAAATTTCCTGCTCGCCGGCGAGGTCGGCTATGGTTCGCGCCACCTTGATAATACGTTGATGAGAGCGAGGCGACAGCTTGAAGCGTTCACTGGCGGCACCAAGATAGTCCCGACACATGGCAGTTAACGCACAGTGAGTCTGCAGCTCTTGCACCGACAGCAAGGCATTAGCCTTGCCTTGGCGTTGCTGCTGCCTGTGCCAGGCGGCGATCACCCGGGTACGAATGGTCGCGCTGTCTTCCTCTGCTTGCGAGGAGAGCAACTGGGCACTGGGAATGCGGAGCAATTCAATTTGCAGGTCGATGCGGTCAATAAAGGGGCCGGAAATACGCGCCAGATAGCGCATCACCTGATCAGGCGTTGCCCGCTTATCGCTATAATGCCCGGTAGGGCTGGGGTTCAGTGCAGCAATTAGCTGAAAACGTGCGGGAAAATCCACCTGCTGAGCGGCTCGCGAGATAGTGACCTTACCGGTTTCCATCGGCTCTCTTAGACTATCAATCACTTTACGTTCAAATTCGGGTAGCTCATCTAAAAACAAGACACCATTATGAGCCAAGGAAATTTCACCCGGCTTAGGTTTAGAGGAACCGCCAACTAGAGCTACCGCCGAGCAGGTATGATGAGGGCAGCGAAAAGGACGCTGCAGCCATTGGCTGGCATCGATGGGCTTTCCCGAGACTGAATATACGGCGGCGGTCTCCAAGGCCTGTTGCGTGGACATCTGCGGCAATATGGTCGCAAACCTCTGTGCCAACATGGACTTACCTGTACCGGGAGGACCACTAAACAACACATTATGGCCACCTGCGGCAGCGATTTCTAACACCCGCTTTGCCATGGGCTGACCCTTGACCTCACTAAAATCGACACTCGCGGGTGTGATCTTTTGCTCAATGGGCAAAGGAGTCAACAAGTCCAGCTCTTGCTGCCCGGAAAGATCGTGCCAGAGCTGCTGTAATGAGTGAGCACACTTAACCCGAGCTGTGTCGATTAATGCTGCCTCACCTTGATTCTCTGCACTTAGATAGACCAGGCGATTGGCCTTGTTGGCAGCCATAACCGAAGGGATCACCCCACGAATGGGGCGCAATTGTCCATCAAGGCCAAGCTCGGCCAGCAACTCAATCTGAGTAAGATTGGCAAACTTAAGCTGCTCCGAAGCAATGAGTATACCCACGGCAATGGCAAGATCGTAACGCCCTCCCTCCTTGGGTAGATCGGCGGGAGCCAGGTTGACGACTATACGTTGGTTGGGAAAGATAAAATGGCTATTCTCTATGGCACTGCGCACCCTGTCCTTGGCTTCCTTCACCGAGGTTTCGGGTAAACCAACGATATTGAAATTGGGCAGGCCGGAGCCGAGATACACTTCAACACGCACCTCAATGGCTTCGATGCCGATTTGTTCACGAGTATATACTTGCGCTAAAGACACATCCCTGTCTCCTTGCCTGACTAGTTAATCTAAGTCTAGCTAGGATATCGGAAAACGTATAAACCCAGATTCCAACGAATGGCAATAAGGCGCACCAGCAAGGTAGCGATACCACCGAGCCACATGGCCAACTCAGGATTGGTTCCCAGGTGCAGAAGCAATATATATAAACCGGCCCCGACAACGCAGGCGATGGCGTACAAGGGACCTTTTAACAACATGGGCACCTCTCGCGCCAAAACATCGCGAATAACGCCACCAAAACACCCTGTCAGTACAGCCATGATCACGGCCGTCATTGCCGGCACCCCAAGTTCCAGCGCCTTTTGAGCCCCCATAATGGCAAAAAAGGCGATCCCCAGAGCATCGGCGAGTTGCAAGCAGTAGTGAGGAAAGTGTGGTTTATAGTTAAGCCACATTATGGTGATAAAAACCGTGGCTAATATGGTGATAAAGTAACTGGTGTCATACACCCAGAATATCGGCACATCTAAAAGCATATCGCGCAGTGTCCCGCCTCCAATGGCGGTTACAGCGGCCAGGACGATCACGCCAAATCCATCCATATTTTTTTCATGAGCCAAGAGCGTGCCGGAAATAGCAAAAACGGCTACACCTAAGAGATCAAACCAATGATAAAGCTCATACATAGTCGTTGCTCATGAACAAAAACTCTTTGTAACATAAGCATAAAAGTACTGGCAACCATGATGAGACCAGGCTATTCGGGATTTGCGTTGTAGCTCGGGGTTTACCGCCAAGAATTGTAGGTTGGCCTTTAGGCCAACATTAAACAATACAGGAGCATATTGCCGATAACCCCGACAAGAAGGGCGGTAGTAGAGCAATGTGCAGATCCATGCCGCAATGTCGGCCTAAAAGGCCGACCTATAAACGCAAAAAACCCGCTGCATTGCTGCAACGGGTTTCTTTAAATAAGGCCCTGGCTCGCTACGAAGTAGGATGTTCTACTTTCACATGGCAAATGCCACACTATCTTTGACCGGGGACGCCTAGCCGGGGCCGGCCATCCGGCTGTTTCGTTTCACTTCTGAGTTTGGGTGACGAGAAACCGAAGCCCCGCTTCGCAGTTCGAGGAAGTGACAAATCTGTCTGGAACAGATTTGAACAGCGTTAGCTG
>NZ_PQCE01000040.1:0-29800 GCF_002964725.1 Pseudoalteromonas sp. T1lg76 | reverse complement strand
TATGTAGTTATTCTACATAGAAAAATTCCAACACAGTGAGCATGATATTTAGCCCGCTAGAATGATTAGCTATTTAAGTGAATTGGTATTTATGTGCGGGCATTAGGTGAATACTCTCCCTATTCACTTAGTGCCTATGCACATTCTCCATATTCTAGCTTTACCTTGTCAGCGGCAATAGCATCAGCAAGCACCGAGCTCATATAGGCATGCAGGCTATCTGTGGTGCCAACAACACTAAGGCGATATTCCGTCTCCTTGGCTGTAATCTCAATGCCATGCTGCCACACATGTACCGACGAAATCCTGTCTATGGGCAGGTATTGCCAAGGACCGTGGAAGTCAAAAAAGCCCGCCAGTGAACAAACCTTTAAGTACCCCTGCTCGCGTTGAACAAAACGGCTCAGAGGATTGCGGGCGATAAACCAGGGCGTCAGGCGATACAGGCAGGATGCCAGCGCGACAGAATAGGCCAGCATCAAGGTCAGGCGTACAAGTGGCCAAGGCGCAGCCAATAACAGCAAAATAGCCACAAATGGCAAAGCCACCAGGGTGAACTTGGCCAGGGTTTTATCTACGGGGCGTAGCGAACTCGCGCTGAACACCCTAGTTGTCCTTACCTTTTTCATCGCTTTTCTTGCTCTCCAGCTCATCCGGCCAATCGGCAAAAAATACCCGTAAATAGCGGCTGCGCATTAAATACAGCAGGATCCAGGCCACCGCCACCGCTTGCACGGCAATATACAAGGAAAATCTATAGTACTGTTGTGAGGCCTGTAAAATAAGCCAGGCCAAATCCAGCATGGCACAGAGCACTAAGGGCCAGCGCATATGCCGCCACAGGGATTTTAACCTCAAACTGCTACCCGGACGACGCAAGGAGTACACGGTGGCTGGCAAAATGGCGATAGCAGCTATGGCCAAGGCAACAAAAAAATCCTGCTTTTGCCGATACACCAGGGCCACCAAATCAAGCTCAGGGCGTCGCGATATAGCGGCAAAGGCCCAGATAAGATAAGGGCGCAGCAAGATGATAAGCGCCAGGGTAAAGCCTATCGGGGTACGATAGGCGCCATGCTTATCCCAATATTCAGGACCATAATGTTTCACAGCTGAGACTTCCTGTCCGCTAAAACCCCCACCAGGATAAAGGCGGCGAATACGGTCAGCGGCAAATAGGTGCTGCCGAAAAACATCAGGGCCTTGGCCATAAAGGGGCTCACCCACAGGGTTAAAACTCCTAAACCAAAGGCGCTCACCAGCACAAAGGCTAAGGTGCGCAGTAAAAAGTGCTTACCGGCCACCAGCTTTTTAACGCTTTTGATCACATCCCCGGCATACAGGCCGATAATACAGACCACAAACACCAGGGCAATATCACTCAGATAAGGTGACAGCCACTGGCCAAAACGCGCTAAGCTCGACTCCAGCCAGGCGATAAAGTCATTCATGGCCTAGGCACCGTGCTCGGCAAACAGGGCCATTAAGTCGTCTTCACTGAGTACCTCAATACCCAGCTCCTGCGCCTTGGTGAGCTTAGAGCCGGCCTTTTCTCCGGCCACCAGGGCATGGGTTTTTGCCGACACACTGCCCGCCACCTTAGCTCCTAAAGCCTGTAATCGCGCCTTGGCATCGTTGCGGTTCAGCGTATGCAAAGTACCGGTAAGCACATAGGTCAAGCCCGTAAGTGGTTGCTCACTTTCATTTTTAACTTCCAGCGCCGGCCAGTTTACGCCTTCATCAAGCAGAGCCTGAACCACCCCTTGATTCGACTCCTCGCTAAAGAAGCTGTGAATATGCTTGGCAACTATCTCACCCACATCACTGACTTCCTGAAGCTGCTCTATACTCGCCTGCATAATGGCATCCAGGCTCAGGTAATGATTGGCCAGGTTTTGCGCCGTCGCCTCACCTACCTCGCGAATGCCCAGAGAATAGATAAACTTGGCCAGGGTTGTGGTCTTGGCCGCCTCCAGGGCATTGACCAGGTTGGCTGCCGACTTAGGCCCCATACGCTCCAGGCTTTCAAAGTGACCCTGACGCAACTGGAATAGCTCAGCCGGAGTATGGATCAGCTCTCGCTCAACCAGCTGCTCGACGATTTTATCCCCCAGACCATCTATATCCATGGCCTTGCGCGAGGCGAAATGTTTAATCGCTTCTTTACGCTGCGCCGCACACACCAGACCGCCGCTACAACGGGCCACCGCCTCCCCTTCAATACGCTCTACATGGGAATGGCACACGGGGCACTCGCTTGGGAAAAGGATATCTTTTGCATCTGCCGGGCGCTGCTCCAGCACCACCTGAGTGATCTGCGGGATCACATCACCGGCGCGGCGCACCACCACGGTATCGCCAATTTTCACCCCGAGACGGGCAATTTCATCGCCATTGTGTAAGGTGGCATTGGAAACCGTCACCCCACCTACGTACACAGGCGCCAGGCGTGCCACTGGGGTAATAGCCCCGGTACGACCGACCTGGAATTCCACATCCTGCAACTGAGTGATCTCTTCTTGCGCTGGGAACTTAAAGGCAATGGCCCAACGCGGCGCGCGGGCAACAAAGCCCAGCTGCTCTTGGGCGTCCTTATCGTTGACCTTGATCACCACGCCATCGATTTCATATTTCAACTCGCCGCGACGCGTAAGAATATCCTGGTAATAGGCGATGGCCTCATCGGCGCCATTGACCAACTTGGTCTCCGGGCAAAGGGGCAAGCCCCAGTCTTTCAACTGATGCAACTGCTCGAAGTGACCCCCCGCCAATTCGGCGCCGGTTACCTGGCCCATGGAATAGGCGTAAAACATCAGTGGGCGTTTGGCGGTGATCTTAGAGTCAAGCTGACGCAAACTGCCGGCGGCGGCATTGCGCGGGTTGGCAAACACCTTGCCCTCGTTTGCCTTGGCTTCCTCGTTAAGACGATGGAAACCGGCCAAGTCCATAAATACTTCGCCGCGCACTTCTAACTCTTCGGGGAAGTCACCGCGCAGCTTCAGGGGAATATTGCGAATGGTTTTAACGTTTTCGGTAATGTTTTCACCTACCTGACCATCGCCGCGGGTCGCCGCCTGTACCAGCACACCGTCACGATACAAGATAGATACGGCCAGACCATCGAGCTTGGGCTCACAACAAAACATCGGCTGGGTGCTTGCGGCCAGACGGTCGTTAATACGCTTATTAAAGGCATTAAACTCGTCTTCATCAAAAGCGTTGTCCAGAGACAACATGGGCACCTGGTGGGTCACCTGAGAGAATTTGCTCAGCGCCGCGCCGCCCACTTTCTGGCTTGGCGAGTCAGGGCTTTGTAAATGCGGGTGCTCGACCTCCAATGCCTGTAATTGGCGCATCAGGCGGTCATATTCAGAGTCGGGAATGCTGGGGTTGTCCAACACATAATAATTATAATTGTGCTCCTCCAGCTTGGAGCGAAGCTCGGCAATCTGTTGCTCGGGGGTGAGACTCATATCTACCTCGATAAAAAAGCCACCGGGAGGTGGCTTAGTGTCAATGTGTTTCCCTGCGTGTTTAGCCTTGGCAAAGCAAGGCCGACACCTCAGGATTAAGCGTACTCGCGGACTTTTTCCACGTACTCGCGTATGCCGTTTACACTCAGCGGTTGACGTTTATGATCCAACAGCTCGGCACCGAATTCTTCGGCCAGCTTTTTCGCGGCACTGTGCAGCATATTAAAGGTGGTCATGGCCTCGCCTTCGTTTGGCAAGGTCATAAACAAACTGATACCTGCGGTGCTGAATTGCTCCATATTGTCGATATCAAAGGTACCCGGGTTGTACATGTTCACCATGCGGAAAAGTACCGGGCCCTGGCCGCTGCTTTGCTCGTGGCGATGGAAAAAGCCATCGTCGGAATATTTGAAGCCCAGTGTAAGTACTAAGGGCAATAACTTGGCGCCATGCATTTGCAGGCCCTCAGGCATATGCACATGGATAATTACAAAATCTTCTGGCTGTACTTCGGCATTTGGCTGGGGCTTCGCTGAAGGATCTGACGAAGGCTCGGCTGCAGCGTCCGTTTGCGCCTGCTCTTCGGCCTCGATGCTAAAGTCGCCCATTTTGGGCTCATCGTCCAGGGCATTAAAACTAGGCTCTTCACGCACCTCTGAGGCCACCTCTGGGGTCATAGCGGGCTCTTCGGTTTGACCTAATCCTCTCTCCTGGTCTCGCGATGCAGCCTCGGTCTTTGACGTTGACGCTACTGTAGCCGCAGGCTCACTGGCTGCTTTTTGCTCAGAGGCCGGCTTGGCTTTTGTCGCCGCGCTGCTATCAACCGACTGCGCGCGTTTACGCACCGACCATAGGCCGTGAATCAGCAAACCGCCAATAACTACCGCACTGATTAGAATTAATACCCATCTGAGATCTTCGGCCATCCCCTCACCTTTATTCTTAGTTTGTTCAATTAACTGGCTTGAGCCATTTCCATTGCTTGCTCAATATCCACTGCCACCATACGTGACACTCCAGGTTCCGCCATAGTGACGCCGGTCAGGCGCCCTGCCATTTCCATGGCTATTTTATTATGGCTTATGTATACAAATTGCACGGTTTGCGACATTTCTTCAACCAAACGGCAAAAACGACCGACATTGGCATCATCTAACGGCGCATCAACCTCGTCAAGCATACAAAATGGTGCTGGATTGAGCCTGAATATCGAAAACACCAATGATAATGCGGTCAGCGCTTTTTCTCCACCACTTAACAAATGGATTGTGGAATTTTTCTTACCGGGCGGTCTGGCCATAATTGCTACCCCACTTTCAAGCAGGTCATCGCTGGTCAATTCCAAGTAGGCCGAGCCGCCACCAAAGACCTTGGGAAACAGCTCTTGCAAGTCCATATTGATCTGCTCAAAGGTGGCCTTAAACTGGGCCTTGGTTTGGCGGTCGATTTTGGCTATGGCCGCTTCCAGCGTGTCCATCGCCTTGGTGAGATCTTCTAATTGCTCATCCAAATACTGCTTGCGCTCCTTGGCACTGGCAAACTCATCGATGGCCGCCAGGTTCACTGCGCCCAAATCGCTGATTTGCTTATCCAGGGTCGTGAGCTGCGCCTGCCAGCGTCCGGCTTGCGCATCTTGTGGCAAGGTTTCCAGCACGGCTTTTAAGCTGGTATTGAGCTCTTCTAGGGGAGCCAAGGCCTGTTGTGCCTTTAAGGTCAGGGTTTGCTCTGCCAACAGAGCCTGCTGGATCTGCTCTTGCAATTGCTCCCTTTGCTGCTCGCCCTGTGCCAGCTTATCTTTATTTCGCTGCAATTCGCTTTGCGCCTGCTCAAGACGCTGTTGTAGGGCCAATTGCTCCTCACTCAGCTGCTCTTTTTGCTCCAGCAAGTGAGCGATTTGCTCTTCCTGCAGGGCGATGGGTTCGGCCACTTCCTGCTGCTCGGCTTCAGCCTCAGCTAATTGCTCACGGGATTGCTCCAGCGAGCGTTCAATATTTTGCAGCTTGCTGCGACTTAACATCAGCTCACTTTGCAGTCGCTCTGTGCTAATTTGTGCCTCGTTCACCTGAGCTTGCAGCTCCTGAACACGCAACTGAGCCTGCTTCAATGCCTGCTGAGCTTGCTCAAACTGGCGGCGCTCTTGAAGTGAATTGTGCTCGGCCTGTTCTAAGCTTTCCTCAGCTTGCTCAATACGCGCCTGCTGTTGTTCAAGCGTCAATTGTGCCGTTTCAATTTGCTCGCTCAGGGTTTGCTCTTGAGATTGCAAACGCTCAAGTTCCTGTTGCCATACCTGGGCCTGCTCTTTAAGGAGCTCCTGGCGGGTTTGCATACTGGCGTAAGATTTAGAATGCTCGTGAACTTCTTGCTTGGTCTGTTCCAGCGATACTTTAAGCGTTTCCCGCTCGCCGTTGAGCTGCTGCAACTCTTTTTCTATGGCCGGTAATTTATCCCGGCGCTGCTCTAAGGCTGTCTCTAACTCATTGAGCTGCTGGCGCTGGGCAAGCACTCCGACATGCTCGCTGTTAGCCTGCAAACACCAGTGGCGACCATGCAGATGGGCGTTTTCATCAACCACTGCCAACCAGCTTGGGTCGTCCAACACCCGGATATCGCCCTTGGCGTCAAAGGCGATGCGATGTAACAGATCCGGGTAGTGGCCGGACTGAATAAACTGGGCGACCGAGCGATGAGGCGCTTTATCGGTTTGCGGCGTTAACCAGCTGCCACTTTTATCAGCCATAACCTGCAAATGGCGCAGTTGCATCAAGGCGGCTTCTATTATCTGCTCATAACCCTTTTGCACCTCAAGCTGGAATAAAACGCCCTTGCCCTGCTCAGCCTCTTCATCCTGTAACAGGGAGGCAATGGCATCACGTTTGGCGCCCAGCTCCTGCATTTGCCGCAGTATGCCTTGATGCTCCTCGCTGGCGTGACTCAACTCTTCATCATTGGCGTGTATGGCCTGCTCAAGTTTTAGCTGCGCACTTTTTGCCTTGGCCAGGCGCTCGGTCAACGCCTTGCTTTGCTGCTCGCTGTCGTTAACTTGCTGGGAAAGAGAGGTATCCTGATGCCTGCTCAGGGCCGCACCATTGTCTTGTGCCTGCTGCTGCAAGGCCTGCAGCTTGACGGCAGCGCCTTGGTGCTCGTGGCGGCATTGCTGCAACTGTTGCTGACTTTGAAATAAAAGCTCGCGCTGTTGATGCTGTTGCTCTTGCAACTGTGCAAACGCTTCATCAGCCTCATCACGCACCGCCTGGCATTCGAGCATGGCTTCTTGTAACTGTTCACTTAGCAGCTGCTGCTGCTCACATCGCTCCTGATGCTGGGCCACAAACTCATTTTGCTGGCACTGGGCCTCAAGGAGCTGCGCCTGTTGTTGCTGGTTTTGCGCTATGCTGGTTTGCAACTGGTGGGCCCGTTGCTTGGCATGAATTTGTTGCTGCTCCAAACGCGCCAACTGATTGTCGGTTTGAAATATTTGCTGCTGGTTATGGTTTAGCGCCGCGCTGGTATCATCCAACTGCTGTTGATAGGCGCTCAGCACGTCCTGCTCACCGCGATGAGCATCCTTAAAAAATGCCAGTTGCTCTTTTAGCTCGGCGAGTTGTTCGGACTGTTGCAGTTGTTGTTGGTGCAGTTTTTGCCATTTAAGTACCGCCAGCTCGCCCTTATAGCGGCGCTGCTGGGCTTTGAGTTCACGATAACTGCTGGCTTGCTGGGCCTGATGCTCTAGCTTATCGAGCTGACTTTGCAGCTCGGCGCGTACATCAAGCAGACGCTCAAGATTTTCCTTGGTGCTGCGAATACGAGTTTGTGTCTCGCGGCGACGCTCCTTGTATTTGGACACGCCGGCGGCTTCTTCGATAAAGACCCTGAGTTCCAGTGGCTTACTTTCGATCAGCCGGGAGATCATGCCCTGTTCGATAATGGCATAGCTACGCGGCCCAAGGCCGGTGCCTAAGAAGATATCGGTAATATCGCGTTTGCGGCACTTACTGCCATTGAGGTAATAAAGGGACTGGCCGTCGCGGGTCACCACGCGCTTAATAGCCACCTGATTTCGCGCCGCCAGTGTGCCGGGTAAGCGCCCGAGGGTGTTATCAAACACCAGCTCCACCGAGGCTTGGGAAACAGGTTTACGGGTTGCTGCACCATTAAAAATAACGTCCGTCATAGCATCGCCACGGAGGTTTTTGGCCGAGCTTTCACCGAGCACCCAGCGTACCGCATCAATAACGTTAGATTTGCCACAGCCATTTGGCCCCACCACACAGGTCATGGGGTCGGGAAATGGGATCTTGGTGGCATCAACGAAGGACTTAAAACCCGCCAGTTTTATGCTGCTTAAGCGCATTACGCCTCATTATTCTAGTTGTTATTCTAGTTATTATTGGTTGCAACATCTGCCTTAGCGCCAGGCGCTTAACCGTGACAACGCTTTATATTATCTAAAATAATGCCACTGGCAATAGCCACATTTAAGGATTCGGCGCCACCATAGCCGGCAATAGTGATACGCTCGCTGACATGCTCCGCCACTGCATCACTGATACCGTGAGATTCACTGCCCATCACCAAGATGCCTTGACCGCCAAAGTCGGTGTGATGCAGGTTTTGTCCACCTAAGAAAGCGCCGTAAACCGGCTTATCACAGCTTTCCAGGTAGGCGGGCAAATCGACTTGATGGCATGACACCCGGGTAAAGGAGCCCATGGTGGCACTGATCACCTTGGGGTTATAAGGATCGGCGCAATTGGCCGACAACAAGACCTGTTTAAAACCGTACCAGTCCGCCAAACGAATGATGGTGCCGAGATTGCCCGGATCGCTGACGCCGTCCAGGGCTATTTGCCAAGGGGTATGCTCGATTTCCACCTGAGCCATGGGGGCCACGGCAATGGCATCGTTATTAGTAACCAGGGTACTGACCTTAGACAAGGCCGCTTCATCGCTGTGATGCACATCCTTACCACTTAAACGGCTTTCAATCAGTTGTTTATGGGCCGCGCAGAACTCATCGCTGGCAAAGAGTTCGGTGATGCCATGCTCGCTTTGCAACAGTTCAAGCACATTTTTAGTGCCTTGAACTAAAAATGCTTGCTGCTGTTTACGGTATTTCTTTTGACCTAATTGACGCAGGTGCTTTTGCTGATTTTTTGAAAGCATAGGGCATGGCCTTGGCTAATAACTAAGGAGGACCGACCTATTATACACATGCTTTGCCCCATTGCAGAGAGTAAAAGCAGGTTAAGCCCTTGCATCTGTTGCATTATTCGAAACTTAACGCTAAATTAATGAGCTGCGTTTTAACCGCCAAAAAGACTAAAAAAATGGATTTATCACAAACAGATAGCGCAACTAACACGACGCCTCAGTTTCAACCTTATAGCCGTCGCGTCGAGTTTAGTGGCTCAGGGAAAGAGTTTTTCTCAATTTGGATCGTTAACATCGTTTTGACCTTGCTAACCCTGGGAATTTATTCCGCCTGGGCCAAGGTACGCACCTATCGTTATTTCTACGGCCACACGCAACTCGATGGCCATCGATTTGATTATCTGGCAACGCCGATTCAGATACTAAAAGGCCGCATTCTTGCCTTTATCTTTTTTGTTATTTATATGTTCTGCACCCAGTTTGTGCCTGTGCTGGGCATACTGGCGATTTTTATTCTGCTGTTTTTAACGCCCTGGATCATAAATCAGGGCATGCGCTTTAATATGCGTATGAGCCGTTATCGCAATGTGCGCTTTAACTTTAAGGGCAGTTATGGCGAGGCCTTTGTGGTGTTCTTATTGCTGCCAGTGGCCAGCGTATTCACCCTTTATTTATTGCTTCCGTACGTGTTTAAACGCATGGACCAGTATTTACACAGCCATATTGAGTTTTCCGATACCCCCATTAGTGTCAATACCAAGGGCGGTGAGTATTATTTAGCGGCGCTGATGGCCTATGTTGCCGCCGGCATTGTCGCGGTGATCATGCTAGCCCTGGCTGGTGCCTTCGGTTTTGGCCTGGAGGCCATGATCCAAGACCCGGAAATGATGAACGACCAAGCCGGTGCTATTGCCGGTGTAAGCATCATGGTGATGATGATGATTGTTTACTTTGTTGCCTTTGCGGTGGCCACGGGCATTTACCAAACCCATATTCGTAATCACCTGCTTAATAGCAGTGAGTTGCACGGCATTGCCGATTTTAAGTCGGATTTGAAGATGATCGACTACACCCTGTTGGTATTTACCAATACCCTGGCCATCGTCTGTAGCTTGGGTCTGGCCTACCCTTGGGCCAAGGTGCGCAGCGCCCGCATGCTTAGTAACGCCACCGAAGTGACCTTCCTGTGCGACCCGCAAACCCTGCACGATCAACTGGGTGAGCAGCAATCGGCGTTTGGCGAAGAAGCCGCTGACATGTTCGATATCGATCTGTCTTTGGGCTAACGCATGCAAGTCACCGGGTTTTATTACCTGAACAATCAAAGCCACAGCACGGAAGTAACCCTGTGGCTGACGCAAGATAGCAGTTGCGAGCAAGTGCGCATTTACAGTGGCGATGAATTGCTGGTGCAATTTGACCAATACCGTCAAGGCCAGCAGCTCAGCGGCCTGCCGGTAGAGCTGGTGTTTATTGACGGCAGTCGTTTTGTACCCCATAGCGCCAGCCATCGCTGGCCTTCGGAGTCCGCTTGGGATCGCCTGCTGGAGCGCATCGAAAAACATAAAACGGCTGTGCTTGGCTGTGTAATAGCCAGCGCTGTGCTCGCCTGGCTGTTGTTCTTTAAGTTCATTCCCGCCAGCGCCGCTGTGGTCGCTCGCTCATTGCCAGACTCTGTGGTACATGCTGCATCAGAGCAAACTCTGGCAGCACTGGAATACGTGTATCTGGAACCCACTAATCTGGACTATGCGCAGCAAACCCATATTCGCACCTTGTGGCAAAGCCATATTGCGAAAATGGACCAGGCTCCCGAGCATTTGGTTTTGCACTTCTACAGTGCCCCTGAGATAGGCGCCAATGCCTTTGCCCTGCCCGACGGCCAGGTGGTCTTAACCGACGAACTCGCGCTGATCCTCAAAGATAACGACACCGCCCTGCTTGCGGTATTACTGCACGAAATTGGCCATGTTCAATATCAGCATGGCCTGACTTTGGCGGCCCAATCCGCCGGCTCTTCGGTCACTTTGGCGCTGATGTTTGGCGACCTGGAAGGCTTTGCTGAGATCATCATGGGTACGGGTTCGGCCTTGATCCAACAGCAGTTTTCTCGCGATATGGAACGTCAGGCCGATACCTTTGCACTAGAGCAGCTTAGCCAATTAGGCTATCATCGCTCGGCTTTTGCCGAGGCCATGCAGGCCCTGGCTCAGGCGCACGGGATGGATGAAAAAGAGCAAGGCACTTTGTGGGATTATCTCTCATCACACCCAGCAATTTCCGAGCGCATAGAAAACGCGCATAAAACGGACTAAAGAATTCTATTAACTCCAAGGAATCATCATGGCTTATGATTTTGGCTCGAAAGGGCTAGGTATTTCTAACCCATTTAAAATTGAAGGAACGATACGCACCGCAGGTGGTGCCATTATCACCCTGATTGGTTTATTTAGCCTTTTTAAAGTCACCTCTTTAACACAAACCGACATGATCTCTGCCTGGGCCTACGCAGCAGTAGGCTTAGTGCTTATGATCTTAGGTTTAAAACGCTGTGGTAGCGGCCTTTTCCAACTGTTTAAATTCTTCGTTGGCCGCTCGGTCCCCAGCTCATTAGCACCCAACCTAAGCAAGAGCGAGCAGGAAAATGCGGCGCTGGAGCAAAAGAAAGGTTCCCTAGCCTATACGGCGAAAACCTTGGAATCCATGTTGATGGGGCGCAAAAACGCCACCTTCACCGAGCCCAAGGGCTGGGTAGGTCGTTTTGCTCACTCGGTATTACCAAAATTAATCTTCTTGCCCTACCCCATGCGTAATGTGGCACAGGAGGTCATCGGCGTTATTCTGCAAACCATTTTGGCCTTTGTTGCCTTCGGCCTGACCTATTTTGTCTCATCATCTGGCCTGGCCGGTGAAGCGGGTCATATTATCGTACCGGTATTCTCGGCACTGATTTTGGTTTACCTGCTGCTATGCTGGCGCAGTGCCGCCAATGCGGTAAGCCTGAACCGAGTAAAACGTCTTAAAGACGTAGGCGCCGCCTCACTTGCGAAAATCATCGCCTTTTCGGTGATTTTCCCCGTGGTTATAGGTCTTATCTATCATCATTTCTTCGCCCCACATAAGGGGGAATTGGAGCAATGGGCACAGCTGACAGAAAAGGTAAGCCTGTTCTCGGCCTGGCCTAGCCTCTTTACCTTATTATTCCTAGGTGCGCTTTGCTGCGCGGCAGTCTTCTACCTGATTAATGCCCGTAGCAAACAAAACGAAGTGGCCACCGAGGTCAGCGAATACCGTGCTAACTTGCAAGAAGAAGTGCATCCGAACGAGATCTTCATCAATATCGAAAGCATAGTTCTGGCCAACCGCCGCTATAAGGAAATCCCGAACCGTACCTATATCGACTTCGATCCGGTCTTGAATGAGCAAAGCAGCAGCAAGGGTGATTTCCGCGGCGAATTGCTGATTGAAACCCAGCCTGAGTTTAATCCGCGTCCTGGCCACAAGGGCTTTAATATTACCCGTTTGGTAAGCACCACAGCGGCTCAGCTGTGTCTGGTGATCGGTGCCTTGTTGTTCTTCTCACTGGCCGGTGAAGCCATTGGCCTGTATCACTTTATCAGCCAGCAGAGCAGCCTGTTACCTGAGTTCACCCGTGCCGCCAACCGTGGCAATATCGAGCTGTTACAAAACTGGTTAGGCGAGCTCTCTGGCCTGATCGTGGCCGTGCTTGGTACTTTCTTTATGTGGCAAATTTTCAGCACTATAGGCCGTATGTTGGAAAACTTCAGCCATGTGTTCTGGGCGGAAATGCAATTTAGCTCTTTGCTACTGTATCTAAAAACCGAAGGTACTTTCACCGAGTCGAAGATCTCTACCGGTATGTCAATCCATGACTCGACGCGCAGTGAAAACGTGGTGATCAAGTCGTCAATCACGCCTTGGATCATCAGTTCGCGTATCAGCTCAAGCACCTTCGCCACCAGCGGTGCCGATAATGTTGAGATGCCGCGTTACGTGATGGCGATGAAGAAGAATGAGCAAGAGCTCAATACCATAGTCGATGAAATCCACAGCTTCTTAAAAGCACGTGAAAACATTGCCGGCTTCAGCAATACCTCGGATCTGCAAAACGCCGAAAACATCTTAAAGATGAACCAGGTGTCACGCGCTCAGCAGGAAACACCGACGCTCATCGAAGAGCAAAGCGGTGCCTACCGCGAACGTCAGCAGCAAGAAGCAGACATGCTCGAAGATAAGAACTGACCATCACCACCTCCTTAGGAGACGGTTTAAAGTTGACAATAAACGCCCTGCCTAGCAGGGCTTTTTTTGGCCGTTTTTTAAAACCCTAGCCCGCTGTTTTTGCAACAATTGTTTACCACTTTGCGCTGTAAATTCGCAGCGCCTTAGATATACTGCAAACCATACCCTGTAACACTTTGAGGTAAAGCATGCAGTTAGGTCGCGGATTTGAATACTTTTTTAGTGGTTTTCCAATGATCACCGAAAAAGGCCTAAAACGCTTTGTACTGATCCCCCTGATGATCAACCTGGTGATCTTCGGCACATCCCTGTTTTTTATTTATGGCTGGCTGACCGACGCCTTCGCCTGGATTAATGCCCAGCTGCCCGAATGGTTGTCCTGGCTAGAATGGCTGTTGTGGCCTTTAGCACTTCTGGTGGTGCTATTTAGCTATTCGATGATCTTTACGGTGATCACCAACTTTATCGCCGCCCCCTTTAACGGCATCCTCGCCGAGAAGGTGGAATTACATTTAACCGGGCAGCGCGTCAACGACGACGGCCTGCTCGATACCATGCGCGATGTGCCGCGTATGCTTGGCCGGGAATGGACCAAGCTGTGCTATTACCTGCCCCGCGCCATCGGCTTTTTTATCCTTATGTGGTTTCTGCCGATAATTGGACAGATCATCTGGGCGCTGTTTACCTGCTGGATGTTCGCCATTCAATATAAGGATTACGCCTTCGATAACCACAAGGTGAGCTTTGGTGATATGAAACGCGATTTAAATGCACATAGGGGACTGTCCTACGGCTTTGGCGCCGGGGTGATGCTCTGTGCCATGATCCCCATTCTCAACATGATAGTCATGCCGGTGGCCGTGTGTGGCGCCACCAAGTTGTGGGTGGAAAACTACCGTAACAATTATCGCGGGCAATAATATGAAAGGCACCTGGCAATGGACGCTGATGTTATTGGCGCTTGGCTTTTTTGCGTTTTTGGGCTGGATAATTTATCTCGCTAATACAGGCCAGCCAAGCATCTTTTTTGACTTGGTCAGAGCCCTGCCCTATGGCGATAAGTTGGGCCACTTCGTACTCTTTGGCACCGCCACCTTATTATTGAGCCTGGCCTTAAAAGCCGCCTACTGGCACCTTGGCAGGGTAAAACTTTACTGGGGCGCCTTAATTGTTTTTCTCTTTGCCCTAAGCGAGGAAATAAGCCAGGCCTTTGTTGCCAGTCGCACCTTTGATCTGGTGGATTTAACTGCCGACGTTTTCGGCATAGCCGCGGCCAGTTATCTGATCAGCCTCTTGGTGAAGCAATACAAAAAAAGCCAGAGTTAATCTCTGGCTTTTTTGCATCATAGGTATATATCTTAGCTAAATACGTTTTGCGGTACGCGCAGCACTTGCAGATGTACCGTAACCTCTTCACGGTCATGATACAGGTGCTTGGCCTGCAGGTTGTATTTTACGCCGTACTCATGCAGTTCATCGCGAATACGCTGGAGATTCTCGTACACAGTATCAAAGCGCTTTTTCATTGGCAGCTTAAGGTTGAAAATCAGCTCCTTCGCAAAACCGTTCACAGCCCAATCAATCATTAGCTCGGTCACGCGGCTTGGTTTTTCCACCATGTCGCACACCAACCAGCTGATATTACGACGCTCAGGGCGGAACTTAAAGCCGTCTTCACGATAGTGCTTAACCTGACCACTGTCCATCAAGGCCTGATCCATGGGGCCATTGTCTATGGCCTGCACAAACATGCCACGGCGCACCAACTGATAGGTCCAGCCGCCGGGGCAAGCACCCAAATCCACTGCCTTCATGCCCGAGGCCACACGCTCTTCGCGCTCATCTTCAGGCACAAACATCATAAAGGCTTCATCAAGCTTAAGGGTTGAACGGCTCGGTGCATCCTTAGGATAACGCAGGCGCGGGATACCCATATACAAGGGTGAGTTGTTAAAGCTAAACGAATAACCCACATAAGCGGTATCGCTGGCGATAAACAACACATGCAAGGTCGGGCGGTTTTTAACCTGTTGACGCAGCAGGGTTTCCTGACTCTCTAATGCCTTGGCCAGAGGGTTGCTGATCTTTTTACAGAACTTAGAAAGCTCTTTGCCTTCGTTGGTATCACAGGTTTCCACGCGCAATTCACCACATAGAGGGAATGACTTGGCAACCTCACAAATGCTGCCAACGCGGTCGTCGATAGGCATTTTTGCTACTTGCGTGCCGATAAACCACTGGCGGGCAAAGATCATGTCCTTAAACGGAATCTTCTTGATCAGGTATTCTGCTTCATCTTGGCTATAGCAGTGATATGCCACCAAGGCCGAATTCGGCTTCGTCTTAACATAACCGCCCACTCCTAGATTGCTGGCGTGGTGAGTGATCTCTGCGGCAGCGTCGTTTTCGAAACCAGCGCGACAATAAATAACGATACAGGACATGGTAATGACTTATTTCATTTGTAAAAGTTTAATAACCATCGCCGCCCAGGCGACAATAAAGCACAGGCCACCTAAGGGAGTAATGGGGCCAAACCACTTAATGCCGGTTAGGGCCAAAGCGTACAGACTGCCACTAAATAATAGGATGCCGGCGAGCATAAAGTAGCCGCTGACATTAAATTGCATCCCGAGTTTCCCCAGCACGCCAATTAATATGAGCCCAAGTGCATGATATATCTGGTATTCAACCCCGGTTTGAAAGACGCCGATAGCGTACTCCGAGAGCCGACTTTTTAGGCCATGAGCGGCAAAGGCGCCGAGTATAACACCGAGCCCTGCGAAAATCGCGCCTAGCACCAAAAATAACTGACTCATAGCTGCTCCTTAATAAAGTTCACGGCGACATCCGCCGCCTGCTGCCAATTGCCCTGCTGGGTAAAACCGCTTCTTTTACGCGGCACCAGGGAATGGTCGCCGTCACTCAACCAATGGATTTGTGCCGGACGGGTGTCGGCAAGCTGACTTAATTCATCGCGCTTGCCAAAGGTATCCCGCTCGCCCTGAATAACGCAAAACGGCACCTTGATATCATCAAAGTGGGCAACCCTGAGCTTGTCTTTTTTCCCCGGAGGATGAAACGGATAACCAAAGGCTAATACTCCACGCACCTCTGCACTGCTTCCTTCGGGCTGCGCCACCAGCATACTGGCCATGCGCCCGCCCATGGATTTGCCACCGATAAACAAGGGCAAGGCATCTTGCCGCTGGGTCAGTTGTTGATTAAAACTGGCCAGCAGCTTGTCGGCGCGATCCGGTGGGCGACGCTTGTTCTCTGCCTTGGCTTTTTCCATATAGGGAAAATCAAACAAGCCAACGCTAATTCCCTGCGCTGCCATTAAGCGCGCCAGCTCTTGCATAAACTCACTGTCCATACCGGCGCCGGCGCCATGGGCAAAAATAAATTGAGCAATCGGCTGCTCTGCATTAAACCACTGCATTTAGAGTTGCTCCTGCTCTTTTTCTACCAGACCTAACATCCATTCTTTAAAGGACACTATTTTACCCAGCTCGGATTGTGACTCACGAAATACCAGATAATAGGCATTTTTACTTTCCAAGCTGTGATTGAAGGGCACGATCAAACGTCCGGCGTCGATTTCAGGTTTTGCCAATACCAGGTTCCCTAAAGCCACCCCCTGACCATGGGTTGCGGCCTGCATGGCCATGGAAGAGTGGGAAAAAATCGGTCCCTGATTCACCTGCACATTACGCACCCCGGCGGTCTTCATCCACACCTTCCAAGGACGTCGGGTGGTGTCGTGCAACAAGGTGTGATTTTGCAGATCCTGTGGCTCGTTCAGGGGTTTGGGCCCGGTGAGCAACATGGGGCTGCACAAGGGCACCAGATATTCCGTATGCAACTTATGGGTTTCCACCCCACTCCAGTGGCCACGACCATAATAAATGGCCACATCCACATCATCTTGTAGCGAGTTGTCGTCCTGATCCTGCGCCTTAATTCGCACATCGATATCCGGATGCTGCTCGTTAAACAGGCTTAAGCGTGGGACCAGCCATTGAATGGCGAAACTTGGAGTCAGACTTACGGTTAAGGAGCCCTTGGCACCGCGAGCCAGGAGCCTTTCGGTGGCATCGTCCAGCTGGGTGAAGATCTCTTTGATATCGAGAAAATAACCCTGACCTTCTTCGGTCAGCAATAAAGAGCGGTTCTTACGTAAAAATAATTTTAAGCCAAGATGCTCTTCTAATGTTTTGATCTGATGGCTCACCGCGGCCTGAGTAACATAAAGCTCTTCTGCGGCCTTGGTAAAGCTTAAGTGCCTTGCCGCAGCTTCAAAAGCCTTGAGGGAATTAAGAGGGGGAAGTCGCCGAGCCATAGCCAATAGATTAGTTTTTTTAATTTGAACTGATTATATACAAAGGCCTTCAAGATGCCAATTTAGTGCGCAGCGCTGACTCAAACATAAAAAAAGCCAGCAACTAGGGCTGGCTTTAAATCATTTAAAATAAATCTACAGATCGCTGGCGCTGGTATCTAGCGGTGGAAAGCTTTTTACCAGATCATCAATGGCCTTCATTTGCGTTAAATACCCTTCTAACTTAGCCAGTGGCAAGGCGCAAGGGCCGTCACATTTGGCTTCATTGGGGTTCGGATGCGCTTCAATAAACAAACCAGCAATACCCAGTGCCATACCGCTGCGTGCCAGCTCTGCAGCCTGGGCACGACGGCCATCGGCGCTATCGCTGCGTCCGCCAGGGCGCTGCAAGGCATGAGTAGCGTCAAAGATAACTGGGGCCATGGTTTTCATATCGTCCATACCCAGCATATCAACAACCAGGTTGTTATAACCAAAGCTGGTGCCGCGCTCACATAAGGCCACCAGCTCGTTACCGGCTTCGGCAAATTTCTTGATGATATGACGCATTTCGTGCGGCGCTAAAAACTGCGGCTTTTTAACATTGATCACATTGCCGGTTTTGGCCATGGCCATCACCAGGTCGGTTTGACGCGCCAAGAAGGCTGGCAACTGAATCACATCAACTACTTCGGCCACTGGCGCGGCCTGATAAGGTTCATGCACGTCGGTGATCAAAGGCACATTAAAGGTGCTCTTGATTTCCTCAAAAATCTTTAAACCTTCTTCCAGACCTGGGCCGCGATAAGAATTAATTGACGAGCGATTGGCCTTATCAAAAGAGGCTTTAAACACGTAAGGAATGTTTAACTTGTTGGTCACTTCCACATAGTGCTCGGCGATGCGCATAGCAAGATCGCGAGACTCCAACACATTCATGCCACCGAACAGTACAAAGGGTTTGTCGTTGGCCAATTCAATGGCGCCAATATTAATTTGTTTAATGGTCATTTTTAATTCCTTAAGGGGCGACCGACTGCATGATCAAGCCGCAAATATAAGCCATATACGTACCTACGCCGTAACCCAGCACAGCCAACAGCACACCTACAGGTGCTAGCGAGGGGTGAAACGCCGAAGCCACTACGGGCGCCGAAGCTGCACCGCCAACATTGGCCTGCGAGCCCACCGCCATATAAAACAGCGGCGCCTTAATGGCCTTGGCAACAATCAACATCAAGGCCGCGTGCGTCAGCATCCAGATAACACCCAAGACAAAGTACCATGGGGTATCGAAGATGGCGGTGATATTCATATGCAAACCGATAGAGGCTACCAGAATATATAAGAAGCTGGATGCCACTTTTGAGGCGCCAAATGCTTCGATATGACGCACACGGGTAAATGACAGACCAATACCTATGGTGGTTGAAATCACGATTAGCCAGAAGAACTTGCTGTTTAAGCTGTATTCTTGCGCCCAGGCAAACTGGTCGAAATAAGGCGCCAGTATATCGCCACAGAAATGAGCCAGACCGGTAATACCAAAAGCGATGGCGATTATGGTCATATAATCATTCAAGGTCGGCAGGCGTGCATGTTCGGCATGATAGGCTTCGACGCGTTTTTTAAGATCTTCGATGGCGCTGGTGTCGGCGCCGGTTTTCGCATCTATGGCTTTATGGTTACCAGCCATCAAGAGCAATACCGCCATCCAGAGGTTGGCAACAATGACATCTACGGTCACCATAGCGGAGAAGATATCCCCCCCAACGTCAAACATTTCCTTCATCGAGGCCTGGTTAGCCCCGCCGCCTATCCAGCTGCCGGCTATGGTGGTCATGCCACGCCACACCGCATCCGGGCCATGGCCGCCGACTACCTCGGGGTTTACCGCACTCATAACCAGGATGGCCAAGGGGCCGCCTATGACTATGCCTAGGGTACCGGTCAGGAACATGATCAGCGCCTTGGGGCCAAGGTTAATAATGGCCTTTAAATCGATACTGATGGTCAGCAAAATCAAACAGGCTGGCAGTAAATAGCGCGAAGCCACGTGATACACGCTCTTCGCACTTTTTTCGTCGACTATGCCAAAGGTATTGAGTAAAGAAGGCAGGAAGTAACATAGCAGCAACGCTGGCACATACTTATAAAAGGTCCGTAGCCAGTGGTTTTGACTATGGGCGGTTTTAAAAATCACGCCGAGAATTACGGCGAGCAGGCCCATCACCACGGCTGGATTGCTGATCATGGCCTCAGCAGGTTGATCCATAATGATTCCTTACTAATGTAGTGTGTTGTTATTATTGTCGAGCTCATCAATTTGATGGCGTACTATTTCAATACCTGGGTCGTCTGGGCACTCTTCAACAAAGAAGCGCAGATCTTCTTTGGCCAGCTCAGGGCGATTAATCTGATTGAGCAAATAACCACGGTCGCGACGCTCGTAAGGGTCGTCACCTATCAGCTCTAACAACAGCTCGGCACAGGCCAAGGCGCTGCCAAAACGCTCGGTGGCAATAAACGCCCATTTTTGATGGGCCAGGTACAACTTATAGATTTCTTCGTCGATAAGCAGCTCTGGGCTTTGCTCTGGCTCGGCGTTTTCCGGTTGCAGATGCCACATTTGCTGGCCCGAAGTCGGCTCGATCAGATAATGCTCCTGATCGCTAAAGTGCACCTGCACCATCACGCTTTGATCCACCAGCACCAGATCCGCATTAAAACCTGCGTCCTCTAAAATACCGTGCAAAATAATGCCCAGCGCCAGGCTGTTTCCGGTGCGATAAAGCAGGGCAAAGTACACGCTGTTAAGGCGATACTCGGGCACATCCTGATGGGTGCCGCTAAAGCCCCATTCGGTGTAGAAACTATCGACCACGGCATCCAGAGCCTGATGTTTATCATCTTCATGGCGCGCAACGATTTCATGCGCTTGCTGCTCTAAGCTTTGCAACTGCGTATAGGCTTGCTCGGCTTGAGCCTGGGCCTGCCAGCGTGATTCGGCGGCAATACAACGGTTTATGGCGCTAACACTGTAGCTGTGCTCTAAATCAAATTGGTCATCTAACCAAACATCAGACATAGATAGGGATATCTCACAGGCAATAAAATGGCCACTAGTTTACCTAGGATCGCCCTAAGATACCAATTTCACTGCGTTAGCGCCGTATTCACGGTTAGAAAAACGCGGATTTTGTACCCGCCAAATAGCCAATTGCCAACAACACCAAGGTGTTAACTCCCAGCCATAGCCATTTTTGCCCTTTGCTTTGCGCTTTTAGTAGCTTAAAGCCAATAACAATATAGGCCACAACCAGGATGATTTTTTGCCATAACCAGGGCATGGTCAACGGATTCATGCTGGCCACAATCAGTAGCGCCACCGCACTCACTAGTAATAGGGTGTCGACTACATGACTGGTGATAAACACGCCCTTGTTTGCGGCAATTTTGCCACTACCAAGGCGCGAAAACGCGCGGACGTAAAAAAGCACTACACTGAGCACCACAAATAGCACATGCGTGTGTTTGATAGCGATATAATCCATGTTCTTCCTTAAGGGTCTGTTGACCTTTGTTGTTATTTTATCTTTATTCTACGCACACCCGGGCACCAACTCGGCCAGGGTAATGCGGTCATTGTCACCTAAATCGCGCTCGGTGCGGGCATTAATGTAACCATGGTCGGTGAACAATTGACGCACCGCGGCACCTTGCTCGTAACCATGTTCAAACATCAGCACACCGGGGCGCGCTAAAAACGCTTTGGCATGAATAATAATATGTTCTATATCTGCCAGCCCCTGCTGCGCGGCAACCAAGGCGCTAAGCGGCTCAAAGCGCACATCACCCTGCTGCAAATGGGGATCCGCCGCATCGATATAAGGCGGATTGCTGACGATTAAATCATATGTAACATCATTAAGGGCGCTAAACCAGTCGCTGTGCATAATTTGCACATTGCTAAGCCCCAGATTTTGCTTATTTTTTAGTGCTAATGCCACTGCATCCGCGCTGGCATCAAGGGCATCGATATGCCAGCTGGGGCGCTCCGAGGCCAGCGCCAAGGCTATGGCTCCGGTACCTGTGCCAAGATCAAGCACTCTGGCGTTATCCAGCAGGGCTAACGCTAAAGCTTGTTCAACCAGAGTTTCTGTGTCGGGGCGAGGGATCAGAGTGCTGTTATTAACCATGATGGGCAGCGACCAGAACTCCCGTACTCCGGTGAGGTGAGCAACGGGATGACCAGCGCAGCGCTTTTCCAGCAGCTGCGTAAAGTCATGGTATTCCTGTTCGCTAAGTGGGCGGTCGCCCCAGGCAAAAAGGTAGCTGCGGGGACGTTGCAAGATATGCAGCATCAGCACCTGAGCGTCAAGTTTTGGCGAGTCGCTCAGGGCTTGCAGGCGCTTTGTGGCCGCTGACAAGGCATCATCTATGGATGGCAGTGCCAACTTATTCCTCTCCCATCGCCGCCAGTAGGTCGGCCTGATGCTCAAGTAAAAGTGGGTCAATAACCGCACCCAGTTCGCCAGCAACGATTTCGTTAAGGCGATATAGGGTTAGATTGATACGGTGGTCGGTAATACGACCCTGCGGGTAGTTATAGGTACGAATACGCTCAGAGCGGTCACCGCTACCTACCAGGTTACGGCGTTGAGTTGCTTCTGCGGCCTGACGTTTTTCCGTTTCTGCCTGCTCTAGGCGAGCGGCAAGTACAGACATGGCCTTGGCACGGTTCTTATGCTGTGAACGCTCGTCCTGACATTCAACCACCACACCGGTTGGCAAGTGAGTAATACGAATTGCCGAGTCGGTTTTGTTAACGTGCTGACCACCGGCGCCGGAGGCGCGGAAGGTATCAACCTTGATATCCGCCGGGTTGATTTCGATGGCTTCGGCCTCTGGAATTTCTGGCATCACGGCAACGGTACAGGCAGAGGTATGCACACGACCTTGCGATTCGGTTTCTGGCACACGCTGTACACGGTGGGCGCCGGATTCAAACTTAAGCTTGCCGTAAACGCCATCACCCTTGATATTAGCGATCACTTCTTTGTAGCCGCCGTGCTCACCTTCGTTGGCGCTGACCACTTCCACCTGCCACTTTTGTGACTCGGCGTAGCGGCTGTACATGCGGAATAGATCACCGGCGAAAATCGCCGCTTCGTCACCACCGGTACCGGCACGTACTTCAAGGAAGACGTTGTTGTTGTCTTTTGGATCTTTAGGTAGCATCAAGACTTGAAGCTCGTCTTCAAGAGCTTCAATTTGGCCTTTGGCTTCTTTGAACTCTTCCTGAGCCATTTCGCGCATATCTGGATCTGAGTCTTTGAGCATTTCTTCCGCTGCGGCGACATCGTCCTGCGCTCGCTGGTATGCGGTGAAGGTTTTTGCTACTTCTTCGAGCTCCGAATACTCTTTAGATAAAGCGCGGAAACGATCCTGATTGCCGATCACCTCGGGATCACTGAGCAACGCCTGCACTTCTTCATAGCGTTCCACTAAGGATTCTAACTTACGGTATACGGACTCTTTCATCTGTTTGTTATTCCTGGTTAATTCCTAACATCTTCTTCATTTGTGCCAACTGCCCCAGCTCGCCTTTTTCGGCGGCGTCTTTAATCGCCTTGGTAGGAGCGTGCATCAAACGATTGGTCAATTTATTGGCCAGCTCGACCATCACCTTGTCCGGTTCTTTACCGCTGGCAAGCTGGCTTAGCGCCCGCTCTAACAATTGTTCTTTGGTTTGCGTTACCTCGTTGCGGTAATCGCGGATCATATCGAGCGAATCAAGGGACTTCAGCCAACTGGCAAACTCTTCCACCTTGGCGGCGATAATGCCCTGCGCCTGCTCTGCTGCCTGCTCTCGCGTCGCCATATTTTCACTCACTATGGCCTGCAGATCGTCCACCGAATAAAGGTAGGCATCGTCAAGTTCCGCTACCTGGCTTTCGATATCCCGCGGCACGGCGATATCGATAAACAGCATGGGCTTGTTCTTACGGGTGCGCAGCGCCTGCTCAACCACACCCTTACCGATAATAGGCAAGGTACTGGCTGTGGAACTTATAACGATATCAGCATTGGCCAGTTGCTCGGGCAATTGCGCCAGGGAGATCACCCCAGCGGCAAATTCATCGGCCAGATTACGGGCCCTATCCAGAGTACGGTTTGCCACCGTCATGGACTTGGGTGAATGCTGATGAATATGGCGCGCTACCAGCTCTATGGTTTCGCCGGCCCCGATAAGCAAAACGCTGGTGTTATTAAGTTGACCGTAAATATGCTTAGCCAGATTCACCGCTGCATAGGCAACGGAAACCGCGCTGGCACCTATATTGGTCTCGGTACGAACTTGTTTGGCCACCGAGAAGGTACGCTGGAACAAACGCTCGAACAGCACGCCAACACCGCCATTTTTCTTGGCGCTGGCATAAGCCTGTTTAATTTGCCCAAGAATTTGCGGTTCGCCCAAGACTAAGGAGTCCAGGCCACATGCCACCTTCATCAGGTGAGCTATGGCGTCATTATGGTCGTAACTATAAACATTGTCGGCCAGCTCTTCGATATCGAGACAATGAAACTCGGCCAGCCACTGCAATACCTGCTCGGGTGTGCCGCTCTCTAGCGAGCAATAAATTTCGGTGCGGTTGCAGGTCGAAACAATCACGGACTCAGCGAATTCATCCTGCATGGTGAGTTGCTGTAGTGCACGATCAAGCTGCTCCGCCGAAAAGGCGACTTTTTCTCGTAAATCAACGGAGGCCGTTTTGTGATTAATACCCAGTGCGACTATGGTCATGGTGACAACTATTGCTTAACAACCAATTTGATTAAATACCTACTCATTGATAAATTAGCGCACACAAGCGCTTTACCGGCAAATGGATTTTTACGATGCTGGTAAACGCTTTATTCGACGCTAAATACAAATCGCTTGCAATTAATATTGGTCAAAACCTGCTACAAGCGAATAATTTTACGAAAATCAAGCGAATAAGAAAAGGCAGGAAAGACATTTGATTAACTTTCGATTGATTTTGCTGGTGTTTTTTTTGTTTATCACCGGCTGTGCTCAACAAATCCCAAAATCCACCACCCCAGATGACAACTGGCGCCAGCAACTTGCGACCATCTCTCATTTCAGCGCGGAAGGGAAAATGGCCTTTATTTCGCCACAAAAGCGCCAATCGGCTAACTTTGTGTGGCAACAGCAAAATAAAGACTATGAACTGGATCTCAACACCTTTATCGGCACCAATGTACTGCGCCTGCAAAAGCAAGGTGAGCAGGTACACCTGGAAGTGGATGATGAGCATTATCAAGATCAGAATGCGCAGCAACTGGTTTACCGCTTAAGCGGCTGGCTGCTGCCATTAGCTGAACCGCAAAGCTGGCTGCTCGGGCAACTTGAGAGCGATGCCGAGTTGGATGAGCTCGAACGCGTGCGCAGCGCCCACTGGCTAAGCCCGGATCAGCGCCGCTGGCAAATTCGCTATGAAGAATACGAGGCCATAAACGGCGTCTGGTTGCCCACCCGCATCACCCTGGTTCATGAGTCACTGCGGGTAAAACTTTTAATTAATCAATGGCAAGTGCAATGAATTTGGAAACTTTGAGCGTGATTGCCCCGGCAAAGCTTAACCTCTTTTTACATATCACCGGGCGTCGCGAGGACGGCTACCATGAACTGGAAACCCTGTTTACTTTTCTCAATTACGGCGACACCTTGCACTTTAAAGAGCGCCCTGACCAGGAGATTGCCGTCGCTCCCCTGCCCGGCGTAGCCAATACCGATAACCTTATCTATCGCGCCGCGCGCATGCTGCAGCAGCGCTATGAAGAATTAGGCTATGCTCATAAGGGTGTCGACATCAGCATAGACAAGGTGCTGCCCATGGGCGGCGGCGTTGGCGGTGGCTCATCCGATGCAGCCACCACTCTGCTGGCTTTAAATAAAATGTGGCAACAACGCCTCAGCTTGGCACAATTGGCTGAACTTGGGGTGTCACTGGGCGCCGATGTGCCGGTTTTTATTCACGGCCACAGCGCCTTGGCACGCGGCATAGGTGAGCAATTACACACCGTGGAGCTGCCTGAACGCTGGTATTTAGTGGTGCATCCTCAGGTGCATATTAGTACCGCCGCTGTTTTCACTCACCCCGACTTAATACGTGATAGTGAGAAACTTCCAGAGCAGTGGCAACTGGCGCAGCAGCGTAACGACTGTGAGCCGCTGGTCAAAAAGCTGTACAGCGAGGTTGAAAAAACACTGCTGTGGTTGTTAAAATACGCCCCGTCGAGAATGACTGGCACTGGGGCATGTTGCTTTGCCGAGTTCGAAAATGAACAAGCCGCACGCAATGCTCTAGAAAAGCTGCCTGAAAAATGGCATGGCTTTGTTGCCAAAAACCTGAACAAGTCGCCCGCTCATACGGCACTTGGTTTAGAGAAGTAAAGTGTTTAAGTTAGCCTGTAACCAGGCATACTCCTGCACCTTTGCAAACCTTGGTTTGCCATCGCAGTCGATATGCTTAACTTACAAGTTAGTCCCAAATTTCAGTGCCCGAGGACCCCTACCGTGCCAGACATGAAGCTCTTTGCTGGTAATGCAACGCCTGAACTTGCTCAAAAAGTTGCAAAACGTTTATATATCGAACTAGGCGATGCCGAGGTTGGTCGTTTTAGCGACGGTGAAATCAGTGTGTCTATTAATGAGAACGTCCGTGGATCGGACGTTTTTATTATCCAGTCTACCTGTGCGCCAACTAACGACAACTTAATGGAATTGATCGTTATGGTTGATGCGCTACGCCGTGCATCAGCAGGCCGTATCACCGCCGTAATTCCTTACTTTGGCTATGCTCGCCAAGACCGCCGCGTGCGTTCTGCTCGTGTACCAATCACGGCCAAGGTTGTTGCCGACTTCCTATCTAGCGTAGGTGTCGACCGCGTACTAACCGTTGACCTACACGCAGAGCAAATCCAAGGTTTCTTCGATGTGCCAGTAGATAACGTATTCGGTAGCCCGGTACTAATCGAAGACATGAAGCAGCGCAACTTTGAAGATGTTGTTGTTGTGTCTCCTGATATCGGCGGTGTAGTACGTGCCCGTGCTATCGCTAAGTTACTAGACGATAAAGACTTGGCGATCATCGACAAGCGTCGTCCACAAGCCAACGTCTCACAAGTAATGCACATTATTGGTGATGTTAAAGGCCGTGACTGTATTATCGTTGACGATATGATCGACACCGGTGGTACCTTATGTAAGGCAGCTGAAGCGCTGAAAGAGCATGGCGCCAAGCGCGTATTTGCTTATGCCACGCACCCGGTGCTTTCTGGTAAAGCAGCCGAGAACCTACGCAACTCAGTAATCGATGAAGTGATTGTAACCGATTCAATCCCTCTATCTGACGAGCTAAAAGCGCTGGATAACATCAAGGTATTGACCCTTGCCGATATGATGGCCGAAACCATTCGCCGCATCAGCAACGAAGAGTCAATCTCAGCGATGTTCGAGCACTAAGCTCAACATCTTAGCGAGGGCTCGGGTTTCCCCCTAGCCTTTTGAAAAACACCGCAATCGCTTAGCCATTAGCTCTGAGCAATTGCGGTGTTTTTTTATATCTCTTGTTTATTTTATAAGGTCGCGGTGGTACTATAGCGCGCCTTTTTTGATTGGTGGTTGTTTAAACGGCTATCAATCGGCTAAGACTTTTGGTCGCGAAGGTCTTAAAACTTTAACTAAATTATTTTGGAGACATCCATGTCTAACATTTCTTACACATTTGATGCAGAAGTACGTGCTGAGCTAGGTACTGGTGCGAGCCGCCGCCTACGTCGTGCAGACAAAGTTCCTGCAATCCTTTACGGCGCAGACAAAGAAGCTGTATCTCTAACGCTTGACCACAACAAAATCATTCAAGCGCAAGCACACGAAGGTTTCTACACTCACATCCTTACGCTAAACATCGGCGGTGAGTCAGTTGAAGCGATCCTTAAAGACGTACAACGTCACCCGTTCAAGCCTAAGATCACTCACTTAGACTTCCAACGTGTTGACGCTAACTCTAAGATCCACACTAGCATCCCTGTACACTTCATCAACGAAGATGTAGTAACTAAGAAAGGTGCAACTGTTGTTCACCAGCTAACTGAGATCGAAATCACGTGTCTTCCTAAAGTACTTCCTGAGTTCATCGAAGTAGACGTAGCTAAACTAGCTGCAGGTGATTCACTACACCTATCTGACGTTAAACTTCCTTCAGGTGTTTCTTCTGTTGAACTAGCTAAAGGTGCTGATCACGACCAAGCAGTTGTAACTGTTGTTGCTCCTAAAGGCGCTGCAGCTGAAGACGCAGAAACTGAAGAAGCAGCAGAATAAGGTTTAAGGTGTTAGCACCTTGAATACTATTCAAATGCTAGTGGGCCTGGCTAATCCAGGCCCCGAATACAAAGATACTCGCCATAATGCAGGGGCATGGTTTATCGAAGAACTGGCCGCCCGCTACAACTGCATCCTCAAGCCCGATAGCAAATACCATGGCCTAACCGGCAAGGTGCTTATTGCCGGCACAGAATATAAATTATTGATCCCCACCACCTATATGAACCTCAGTGGTAAAGCCGTCTCAAGCCTGGCAAACTTTTATAAGATCCCAGTTGAGAGTATTCTTGTCGCTCATGACGAGATGGACTTAGAGCCGGGTACAGCCAAATTAAAAAAAGGTGGCGGTCATGGTGGTCATAATGGCCTTAAAGACATCATTGCCAAGATGGCCAATAATAAAGAGTTTATGCGCTTACGCATTGGCATTGGTCACCCCGGACACAAAGATAAAGTAACTGGCTGGGTTTTAGGCAAGGCTCCGGCGGCAGATCAAGAAAAGATTAACGCAGCGGTAGATGAAGCGGTGCGTTGTATGGAAATTTTGGCGAAAGATGGTGTGCTTAAAGCACAAAACAGACTCCATTCATTTAAGCCTTAGGCTTAAAGATTAAATAGGTATTAAGAATATGGGTTTTAAATGTGGCATCGTTGGCTTGCCTAACGTAGGTAAATCAACTCTATTTAACGCACTTACTAAAGCTGGTATTGAAGCGCAAAACTTCCCGTTTTGTACCATCGAACCAAACACGGGTGTAGTTCCTGTTCCAGATACGCGCCTAAATCAATTGGCCGAAATCGTAAAACCACAGCGTATTCTACCTACGACCATGGAGTTTGTGGATATTGCCGGTCTGGTTAAAGGCGCTTCTAAGGGTGAAGGCCTAGGTAACCAGTTCCTTGCCAACATTCGTGAAACAGATGCCATCGGCCATGTGGTTCGCTGCTTTGAAAACGAAAATATCGTTCACGTAGCGGGCACGATCGATCCAGCTGACGATATCGATGTTATCAATACCGAGCTCGTACTAGCCGATATGGATACCGCCGATCGCGCCATGCAGCGTCAAGCGAAAAAAGCCAAAGGTGGCGACAAAGACGCCAAATTTGAAATTCAGGTACTTGAGAAAGTAAAAGCACACCTTGATGAAGGCTTAACGCTACGCTCATTAAGCCTAGAGAAAGAAGAGAAAGCGGCTATCGCCTATCTTAACTTCTTAACCATCAAGCCAACCATGTACATTGCCAACGTCAATGAAGATGGCTTTGAAAATAACCCACACCTGGACAAGGTACGTGAAATCGCCGCTGCAGAAGATGCAGTTGTGATCCCGGTTTGTGCCGCCATCGAAGCGGAACTTTCTGAGCTTGATGATGAAGATCGCGAAGAGTTTATGGCCGACTTGGGCCTTGAAGAACCGGGTCTTAACCGCGTAATTCGTGGTGGTTATGAGCTGTTAAAGCTGCAAACCTACTTCACCGCCGGTGTGAAAGAGGTTCGTGCCTGGACTATTCCTGTCGGTGCAACGGCGCCACAAGCCGCCGGTAAGATCCACACCGATTTTGAACGTGGTTTTATTCGCGCCCAGACTATTGCTTTCGCTGACTACATCGAATTCAAAGGCGAAAATGGAGCCAAAGAAGCGGGTAAGATGCGCCAAGAAGGTAAAGAATACATAGTTAAAGACGGCGATGTGATGAACTTCTTGTTCAACGTATAAAAAGTTTTTACCTTGATAAGCCCGCTATTTGCGGGCTTTTTTGTAGGCTTTTTAAGCAAGATAAGTCGATTTTTATTCGCTTCGTTTGTTTTTCAAGCAAACGATTCATCCTGAATGTGTTTTTCGCAAAAAGGTGTTGACGCGCTTTCACCATATCAGCATAATACGCCCCGCATCAGCGATGATGACAAACAAAAGTTGGCTACGTAGCTCAGTTGGTTAGAGCACATCACTCATAATGATGGGGTCCCCTGTTCAAATCAGGGCGTAGCCACCATTTTCCACTACCAAGGAAAATGGAAAGCTAGTTTGTATGCGAAAGTAGTGGAATTGGCCGATGTCTTGAATTAGACGCTGGTTTTAGGTTCCATAAAATACTTAAGCGAAATGCGGGAGTGGCGGAATTGGTAGACGCGCTGGATTTAGGTTCCAGTATCTTCGGATGTGTGAGTTCAAGTCTCACCTTCCGCACCAT
>NZ_PQCE01000004.1:0-10846 GCF_002964725.1 Pseudoalteromonas sp. T1lg76 | reverse complement strand
AAGTAACTTTTCCGTCTAACTTTCCCGACCACTTTGCTCGTTGCTTTTCAGCGTTGTGCTCCGTGTCGGTGGATGCGCATTATAGGGAGAAACGATTTCGACGCAACCCCTTTTTTAAAGAAAATGACAAAAAGATTTCACCCCCACTTTTAACTACACCCTACCCACCAGTTATTCACAAATTCCTGTGGATAACCAAATGAATTAGCTATCTTATGTACTAAGGCACTAAAAGTTTGCTCGTCTATATGCTAGATTGCGCCTCAATTTTTTACTCGTTCAAAGGTACTCTTGTTATGACCGAAATCGCTAACGCTATTAGCGGCCTTATTTGGGGGCATGTACTTATCTATCTGCTGATAGCTGCAGGTGTATTTTTCACTGTTCGTTTGGGCTTTATTCAATTTCGAGACTTTGGGTACTCTTTTAAAGTCATGTTCGCTAGTCGTGAAGGAGCCAAAGGCGGTATCTCATCCTTCCAGGCTTTCTGTACTTCACTTGCCGCTCGTGTTGGTACCGGTAATATGGCCGGCGTTGCCGTTGCCTTATACCTAGGTGGTCCGGGCGCGATTTTCTGGATGTGGCTTATCGCACTAATAGGTATGGCCACCAGTTTCGCTGAAAGCACCCTGGCCCAGGCCTACAAAATAAAAGATGAAGAAGGCAACTTCCGTGGTGGCCCAGCTTATTATATGGAGCTTGGTCTAGGTAAGCGCTGGATGGGGGTGCTATTTTCACTCTGCCTTATCCTGGCTTTTGGCTTGGTCTTTAATGCCGTACAGGCTAACTCCATTGCCGCAGCCTTTAATGTGGCCTTTGATATTCCCAAGTATGCTGTTGGCATAGCCCTGGTGATTGGCTCCGGCTTTATTATTTTCGGCGGCCTTAAAACCATTGCCCGCTTTGCCGAAATCGTGGTGCCCTTTATGGCCATTGCTTATCTTCTATTGGCTATATATGTATGTGCGGTCAACGCGGAGCAATTGCCCGGCGTATTTATGCTGATCATTGATCATGCTTTCGGTATTGAGCAGGCTGGTGCCGGCGCCATTGGTTATGGCGTTATGCAGGCTATGATACAAGGCATAAAGCGCGGCCTGTTTTCAAATGAAGCTGGTATGGGTAGTGCTGCCAACGCCGCCGCCACGGCTACGCCTAACCCGCCTCACCCGGCCTCTCAGGGTTATGTGCAGATGCTTGGCGTATTTATTGATACCTTAGTGATCTGTAGTGCCACGGCGGCGCTGATTTTATTATCGGGTCAACTTGAACCTGGCTCTGGCCTGACCGGCATTGCCTTAACCCAACAAGCATTAGTGACACACGTTGGTGAATGGGGCTCAACCTTTATCGCCATCGCTATTTTATTCTTTGCCTTTACCTCTATCGTTGCTAACTACTCTTATGCAGAAACCAACCTGCTGTTTTTGGAGCACAACCATCAAAAAGGCATGTTGATCTTCCGCTTATTGGTGCTCGCCATGGTTATGTTTGGCTCGCTCGGTGAGATTAAGCTGGTGTGGACACTTGCAGATATTTCCATGGGGATGATGGCCATCGTCAATGTTATCGCTCTGTTTATGCTTTCAGGCGTGGTGATCTGGTTAGCTAAAGACTATCGCAGACAACTTAAGGCTGGAGACGTACCCACTTTTAATCGTCGCGACCATAAAAAGCTGGATAAGGACTTACCCCCGGGAATTTGGGAGTAATAATGAAGGCCGCACTTGCGGCCTTTTTTGTTATTTAATTTCTTGCCACCGATTAAGATGCAAACAAACCCGGCGAATATGGTAGATAGTTTTTTGCAGATGCCGATATTGCTCCAAGTAGTCCTCGGCCTCTGGTACCCCCAGCCGGCCTACGGCTATATCATGCATCCGCTGAGCTCGGGCCCTCGCTAACTCGCTTTCCACTTCGTCACCCAGGCTCTGCGCCTGTTGCCACAAACGGAGGTTGTCACCTTCATTAATACTCAGCATCATATTATTCAGGGCTTGCTCCGTATTTATAAGGAGTGCGCTAAAATGCCCGTTTCTCATAATAAGTTCGCCATCTCTGTCATACCATGGGGCATCACCCAAGACTTTGCATCTTTCATGCAAACGCTGCATATGATCTAGAATATGAATCAGCTCCAGTAACTGAGACCAGCTCGGTTTATCTTTTTGCTGTAAATGGATCAGGTCAACATAGACATGGGTTTCGTCCAGTGCACTTTGAAGCTCGGGAAAAGAGGGAGCATTAACAAAGTCTCCCGGCTTTAGCCGAGTGCGAAGATAACAGAGGAGATCATGAAATTGCCGATACACACTGGCATGAACCGTTTTTAAAGCAAGGTCCACATCCCGCAATAAGGTGTTGTCCAATGCCTCGGTGTACGACTGCCCCCGTTGAGGAACCAGCATTCGCATGAGGTGCTCAAACTGATTGGTAAAAGGCAAAACCAAAAACAGCCCCAAGACATTAAAGAGCGTATGAAAGGCCACCAGAGCCAGCTGCGCCTGGGTTTCAACTGATTGTGTGAACAGCCATTGCCAAAGATACACAAAGGGTGTAATAAGCAACAGCGCCATCATTGCCGTTAAGACATTATAAATTACGTGCGAAAGGCCAGTCCGTCGCGATGCAACCGAGCCACCCAAGGTCGCAACCAAAGCAGTCACCGTAGTACCCAAATCCATGCCTATGATCAAGGCGGCGGCTTGATGAAAGTTAATACTACCTGCATACAAGGCGGTGAGACTCGCCGCTACGCCGGCACTTGAGGACTGGGTAACCAGGGTAATGGCGACCCCAAGGAGCAAAAGTTGTATTCTGCCAAGCCAGGTATCCGGACCAAAGGTTTCTGGTGTTAATACCTGCTCAAACCCGGACAGACCACTTTGCATCATGCCGATGCCAACAAAAATAACGGAAAATCCCGCTACCGCCATGGCCAGTGAGGCTCGCTTTCCCTTTAAAAACAACTTAGCAACCATGGCAAACAGCAATAAAGGCAAGATCAAACTGGTCAGTTGAAGCTTAAAACCTATCAACACCACTAACCAGCCGGTTATGGTCGTGCCTACATTGGCACCAAAGATAATCCCCAAGGATTCTTTAAAGGTTAACAACCCGGCTGAAACAAAACCGACGGCGGCCACAGTAGTGGCGCTTGAAGACTGAAGGATAGCCGTGCTGCAGGCTCCAGTGCACGCTCCGGACACAGGGCTACGTGTTAAGGACATCAAGGCATTACGGATCCGCTGACCAGCAAGTTGATATAAGGCATCGGTCATTATGGTCATGCCCAGTAAAAAAAGCCCCAACCCGCCTAGCGCTTCAAGGAGATGATAGGTCTCGATCATGGTCATTGTTAATCAACTCACTACGCCCAGCTTAGCGTATTGTCGGTATTGCTTTGATATTAGTTGTAAATAACGCAGCACTCCAACTGGGACTATACTTTGACAAAAGCATCAAGTTCATTGTGATCATGATACGAATTTTCGCCTTAGTCTTGCTGTTGACCACATTTTACTCTTTGGCGCAACAACCAACAGAGCAGCAGCCAACAAACATAGTCCAGGAGATCCGCATAGAGGGGGCTATCGGTCCCGCAGTGGCAGATTTTGTCGTTCGCCAAATCAATAAGGCCAATGCTCTGTCACAGCCCCTGCTGATGATCACCCTGGACACTCCTGGCGGATTAAGCAGCAGTTTGCGGCAAATTAACCAAGCGGTATTAACTTCCTCTGTTCCCGTCGCTTGTCTGGTGTATCCTCAAGGTGCTCGCGCCGCCAGCGCCGGCACTTACCTGTTATACGCCTGCCATATTGCCGCCATGGCTCCGGCCACCACCTTAGGCGCCGCAACGCCGGTGAATATCGCCGCGCCTGGGCAAGGTCAGCCTCAAGGAGAAAAAGAGCAAACCCCAAGCGCCATGGATAAGAAGATGCTCAATGATGCTATTGCCTATATTCGCTCACTGGCGCAGCTACGCGGACGCAATCCCGAATGGGCAGAGCAAGCGGTGCGCGAAGCGGCAACCCTGACGGCATCGGAAGCCATGAAAGAAAACGTCATCACTCATCTGGCCGACTCCCCCACAGATCTATTGGCTCAGCTTGAGGGGTTTAGCATCAAAAGCGGTGAGCAACAGATAAAGCTGACGCTAGCAGGAGCTCAATTGCAGCCAGTCGAGCCGGATTGGCGCTTTAACTTTATTGCCACCATTACCGACCCAAACATAGCGTATATATTAATGCTCATAGGCGTTTATGGCCTACTGCTGGAATTTTACAGCCCAGGCATTGGTGTCGCCGGTGTCGTTGGCGCCATCAGCCTTATCGTCGCCCTTTATGCCTTTCAAATGTTACCTCTAAGTTTCTCCGGCCTGGCGCTGATCGCGTTAGGCATTGCTTTAATGGTTGCCGAATCGTTTGTGCCGAGCTTTGGCATATTTGGGCTCGGTGGCATTGCTGCTTTTGTTTTAGGCTCAATTTTCTTAATCGATACTCAAAGCCCCTACTTTCAGATTTCCATTCCGCTAATAGCCGGCGTCGCCTTTACCACAGTCTTAGTGGTGATCTTTATGCTCGGTTATTTATGGCGAAATCGAAATGTAGCAATAGTTTCAGGTCAAGAAAGCCTGATTGGGAAAGTAGCCATAGCCGAACAGGATTTTTGCGGCCAGGGATTTGTAGACGTTGACGGTGAGCGTTGGGCTGCACACAGCGATACCCCCATCAAACAGGGTGTTCAGGTCACCATAGAATCAGTTCAGGGCTTAACATTGTATGTTTCGCCACCTACAGCCAAGGAGTAAGCCATGGAAATCTTCTTAACCAATAGTCAGATCTTCTCGAGCACCATAATACTCTTGCTCATTCTAATCATCCTCAGCGCATTTCGTATCTTGCGCGAATATGAGCGCGGCGTGATATTTTTGCTCGGGCGTTTTTACAAGGTAAAGGGGCCGGGGCTCATTATCGTCATCCCCTTTATCCAACAAATTGTTCGCGTGGATTTACGTACCATAGTCATGGATGTACCCAGCCAGGATGTAATAAGTCGGGACAATGTCTCGGTGCGTGTCAACGCGGTTATTTACTTTCGCGTGCTCGACCCACAAAAAGCCATTATTAATGTAGAAAACTTTCTCCAGGCCACCTCTGAGCTGGCACAAACAACCCTAAGATCTGTGCTGGGGCAACATGAACTGGATGAAATGCTGGCGAATCGAGATATGCTGAACGCCGATATCCAGGAGATCTTAGATGCCCGCACCGACGGCTGGGGGATCAAGGTTGCCAATGTCGAAATTAAACACGTCGACCTTAACGAAACCATGATTCGGGCCATAGCCAAACAAGCCGAAGCAGAACGTACACGTAGAGCCAAAGTAATTCACGCCTCAGGGGAAATGGAAGCCTCAGAAAAACTGGTTGAAGCGGCAGAAACCTTATCAAAAGAGCCTAACGCCATCTTACTAAGGTACCTGCAGACATTAACGGAAATTGCCGGCGAGAAAAACTCAACCATCGCCTTTCCATTACCCATGGAATTATTAAAGGGATTATTTGAAAATAAAGAAGAGAAGAAGTAATACCAATTTTGTTAAGTATGTGATCAGATATAGCACTGGATAAATGATGTGATAACAAGGCAGTATTTTTCTTATGTAGTTATTCTACATAGAAAAATTCCAACGCCGTAAGCATGATATTTAGCCCGCAAGAATGATAAGAGCTTTAATAAAATTGGTATGGATGGAGGCGGAACCCGGAGTCGAACCGAGGTAGACGGATTTGCAATCCGCTGCATGGCCACTCTGCCATTCCGCCCTCTTGAAATGATTGTAGCAACAGAAATAAGGAAGTTGGAGCGAGTAACGAGGTTCGAACTCGTGACCTCAACCTTGGCAAGGTTGCGCTCTACCAGCTGAGCTATACTCGCGTTCCATAATGAGAATCACCGACCTGCTATAAGCTAAAGCTTGTACCATTAACTTACGCAGTAAGACCCTTCCCATCTTACATTCTAACTACCGTTCCCACGAACTCTGCCGTATGAACGAGCGCGTAGTCTAACGAATTACTGAATTCGGTCAACTATAAATTTTAACTTTCTGATCTGAATGATTAAGAAGCGCTCAATTAATTATGTGTCTTAAGAAGTGTAACACTGGTGAACACTGTGTCCCTTGCTGTACACATCAACCCGCCAAAAATTAAATTTCATTAAATTCATACAGTTAATCACATTCCGAGAGCAGTTCAGCAAATTAGGGTGTATCGGCTATGACACAACATAGACCTCGCATCTTATCAAATTAAAATAATTTCTAATAAATACATATGGTTAAGAATTGGCATGGTCTGTGCTCATAAGCATAGCGACGTACTAAAAGTACGAAGTAAAAAGTTTCACTAGGCAATAACTAACTATCACTGTGTATAGGGCCGCAGTTTGTTGTCCATACTCAAAGGAGCTTTTATGAAAACCAAAATGAATTCATGGTGGGGCACAAGCGGGTTTAGTTGTTCCACCTTAACCAACAGCAAATTACTTGCTCTGTTTTTGGTCTTAGGGTTTACCCTTTGCGCACAAAATGCATTCGCCGAAGACCCTGGGGCGCCATCCGACAGAGGTATTCAACCAATGTTTGAATCCGGAAACCCCACCTGTAGTGATCTAGTGGGTGATATCGATGGGCTCGTAGAGTACCGCATCGACGGGAGCGAGTTGGGTAATATGAACCTCGGCGATGGCGATCTAAGTGTAACTATAGATGTTCGACCAGACAAAACGTTTGACTGGACGTCCAGCGGCGGGGTTATCTATTCCATTTTCGTTAAAGGTGGCCCTAATGGCAACCTCTATGACTACGAAGGCACTGGTTTTACATGGGACGGGGGACTTCACTCTCCCGTTAATGAAAAAAATGGCAATTACTATGGCCTTAGTCATGTGTCATTCTGCTATGTCCCAGGTGAACCTGAAATCTCTATCACTAAAACTTGTACAGGCGGAGGACTCAATGAGGCTGGTACCGCACTAATATACAATTATGAGTTAACTGTTGAGAACACTGGTACTTTACCTTTGTTTGATATTAAGGCAATTGATACCACTGCCGAAGATTTGAACCCTGAAGACGAATTACATACTTACACCAAAGACGGCTTGTTGCCAGGTGATACCGAGATGTTTAGTGGCTCCTTTGAAATTGGCGTAAATAGCCCTACAAACAATGCAGAGGTAACCGCCGCGATCGAAGATGGTGGTGAAGTTGCAGTTGAAGACATGACTAGTTTTGAGTGTCCTCCTCAAGACACTAAAGGTGAGTTGTCACTTACCAAAGATTGTGATGTGGTAGTAGTGCTAAACGACTACTTAGACTATGGACTGCAGGTTGATTACCGTGGTGAAGTGTGTAATGAATCTGAAGTAGCCATTTCTGGTGTAGTAGTTCAAGATAATAAAGACCCAACTTTACATCTTATTGGAAATCTGAGTCCAGCGGGTAGCCCCGGCGCTTGCGCCACCTACTCAGGTAGTTATGTTCCCGTACCCGGAGAAGGAGAGTTAGGTGAGAACGGTACTCCAGGTTTTTACGTAGGCGCCTTTACGGATATAGTTAACGCAAGCGGTGATACAGCATTTGGGCAAACAGTTGATGCTACACCAGCAGACGCTTCATGTACTTTATGTCCTCAATGTGTGGACCTAGAAGGGATGTGCCCTGCACCTACATCGGCAATTAATCTTGAATAGGCAAAGTTAAATCGAGATACCAAAAAGCCTGACTCGTTAGAGCCAGGCTTTTTTTTAATTTCAAACGTTATTACTACTTATTCTTACCTTTGCCAGGCCCACCGCTGTTACCACCGTCCGATTGTAGTCTGACAGAAACATAAGCCGTCGAGCGGGTATTACCATCGGTAATGGTGTAGCTAAAACTGTCAGTGTTTTTAAAACGTCGCCCTGGTGTATAACGCAAGGTACCGTCTGACAACAGCTCTACAGTCCCCTTGCTAGGCTGAGTGAATGAAGTTACAGAAGCCGAGGCTTGTGCATCAACAATATCATTGGCCAATACATCGATAATGACGGATACCTTGGCACTTAGGGCTACCGTATCGTCAACCGCTACCACTTCCGGCGCTATCGTTTCATCGGCAACCACGGTATAGCGCACTGATGTTGCCGCACTATAAGCTGAATCGCCACCGTGAGTTGCTTTAATTGACAAGGAATAATCTTTTGCCACGGCTTCTCGCGATGAAGTAACAGCGATAGTCACTTGCCCGGACGCACCCGGTGCCAAAGTTACTTGCTCACTCGTTACCTGCCAACCAAAGGGTACCACAGTACTGATATCAAAACTGGTGCTGGCACAATCGGTTGAGTCATTATTGGTAACACTCACCTGATATTGCACTTCTTGACCGGCTAAAACCGCACTACTCGTAATGGCTTGTGCCTTTATACTCGGCGCGTTAATTGCACAACTGCCCTTATCACCACCGGAGCCAGAGTCAGAGCCATCTAGGGTTACCGTCACCTCGGCCCGAGTGCCATTTGCACTATTAAGGTTGATGGTTACGCCTGAAAGCGGGTCTGTATAGCTGCCGCCAACCGGCATGGCGGGATCATACCAGTCATTTCTACCAGTAGCTTGATAGAACTCTGAGCCGGCTTTAAGATGCAGCAAATCGCTGCTATTTCCATCACCTTCTAGAGCCGAGCGAATCACAATACCACTGGTCACGTCTTCTCGATACAATTGATATGAACGAGCTTCAAGGAAATCGTCAAAGCCCACCGACTGGCGGTATTCAATATAAAACCAGCTCTTTTTACCCGTTGTAGAATCGATACCACGAGGCACCTTAATGGTCACCGGCTCGTTGCTCTGAGTTTCATAATTTGCAATTGAATAGGTACCGCTTTGAGTCACTTCGATTGTTTTAGCGGCATGAGCCCCCTCAAGCCAGCCTAGTCGCTCTTTTTGGAACGTATTGAAATAGCCAATATCTTGTCCACCCATAGCGTCATAGGTATCACCATATTCGCGTCGGGTACACTGTTCTGAAATGGTTTTATCACCACAGTCTAAGGCGCGCGAATGATACAAACCTAGGTTGTGACCTAACTCATGGGCGATCGTTTTAGCTGCAAAACCACCGTTAATCCAGGCACGTGATGGCGTACCCTGCATAGTTCCCTGCCCAGCACTCCCACAGCCTGTCTTAGTCATTAAGTAAACGATACGGTCATACTGCTCTAATTGGATACCTGAGGCGATCGCTTTCTGATCGGCAGCATCCTGAACTCCAGGATAATCGCATACCTGATTGGAAACCGGCAGTGTATACCAACCGACAACCTGACCTGAAAGCCAGGTTTGACCAAAGGAGTTTTCCTTGTAGAAATCGTTCACAGTTCCAAACACCAGGTCATTTGCTTCACCCGAGGTCACTGGTTTCTCATTTGGATTTTCTTTAAAGTTAAGCAACATTACCAGAGTCTTTTGTTGCCCTAGTGCACTTGCAGCTAGTGCAGGTTGCACACTTTGGAAATATACGAACAGTACCAGTAAAAAAGATAAACTCTTATACATCCCTGCCTTAGTTATTTTAAGTTTTGCTGTCATCGCTACACCTGAAATAATTTATGTAAATAATTGAAATCTCATATAAAAGAGAAATCAAAAAACGGCAAAGGTAGTGAATTAAGACAATAAAAACCCTTGGTCCATAGAAATTGAACCAAAAACTGTACGCTTTTATTGAGCTGCTAAATCACAACCAGAATAAAAAAGGCGGCATAATAGCAAGACGAAAGGTCAAAATTCAACCAAATTAAGGTGTGAAATTGAATAGATTTTCGCCAATGGAAATTAAGCTTGCCACATCAATTACTTAAATTTAAGACTCAAATCTATAACGAAAACTTTTCTTATAGTTATAAAGCGCACTCGCTTGAACTGCATGGCTGAAAATAAAATAAAAACAACCAAATCAAAAGCTTAAGAATAGAAAAGAAGCAAAAATAAAATTAAGCAGAGAATCGACACCAGGTAATAAACACCTTTTTATCCCGTCGATACTCATGCTGTTTTTTTAGTGTGATGGATAATAATGCAGCTAGATGAATGCGAAATGACTAAATTATGTTCAAAAAATAACACCCTGACCTAGAAGAATTTTAAATTGAAAATAAAAGTTACTTTGTGAGGTTTTGCCAAACCACCAGGGCAATGAAAGGCTAATTGGCCAAGGTTTTGAGTCACTGTGAATGCAATACCTGGATAGCTCAAAAAAGCTGGGCGCCCCGCCCATTACTCAAACTAACACCTCAGAGTTTAGGCAACCCGCGAGTAAGTATCGGCTGATAAGCTAGGCTTGCAATGAAAGAATACAATAGGTCTAGAGGGAAGATAATAGTAAGGCTAACCTTAAATAATTATCGTCACCGCGACAAATATTAACCCGCTCCTGGGCGCCACCCGCAATAAAAATACGATGCCAGGTTGAGCACAGAGATAAAAAGTATCAATGAGTCATATGGTTACTAAGTTCTGTTATCAAGGCAATGTGTGAAATAAACGAAGGGAGGTCCAGTATAACTAACAGCCGGAGCAGTTAGGTTTAGTAATGCAGTAAACACCAGGGGTTTTATTAACTTTAGGTATAATTAAGCGTTCGACAATTTTATATGGCGTTTTTTATTATTTTATTAAGAGAGGGATTTGATTATGAATCAGAGGAAATTGGAGCGAGTAACGAGGTTCGAACTCGTGACCTCAACCTTGGCAAGGTTGCGCTCTACCAGCTGAGCTATACTCGCGTTCCAT
>NZ_PQCE01000039.1:0-41238 GCF_002964725.1 Pseudoalteromonas sp. T1lg76 | reverse complement strand
TAATAGCTCATCGCCGCCGTCGTCGAATGCAATACTGTTTGCACCATCACCCGTGCTCGGTGCGCCCGTATCCAAGGTGGTGGTATCGGTCACGTTTCCTCGGTTACCAGCAGCATCTTCAACCGTCATGGTAACTGTCAACTCACCGTCGGCGAAAATACTGAAGTCCTGTCCGCTAATGGTCACGTTACCGTTTTCATCAACGCTAATTGCTGTAGGGTCAACCTCAATGTCGGTGGTACCGTCACTGATCACGACGCGGATGATTGATGCGCCTGTTTCGATTTGGCCACTTAAAGTGGCATCGGCCGCTTCCGTAGCGGATAATAGGTTATCACCGCCATCATCGAAGATGATGCTATTACCATCATCGCCATTACCTGGCGCTACGGTATCAATAACAACCTCGCCTTCAGCCTCCCCCTCGTTACCAGTTGGATCCGTCGCGATCACAACAACCGCGGTGGTGCCATCTTCTAATTCGGCAACGACGTCATCAGCAAGTGTCCAAGTACCATCGCCATTGTTGGTTGCTTCATACTCAACACCGTTAATGATAACGACCACTTTCGCATCTGGATCATTGACTGTGCCGTTGAGCTCGGGCGTTGTATCATTAGTAATTAAGTCGTTAAAAGTGACGATTGGAGCTTCGATATCAAGGCTGTCTGGAGCAATACTGACCTTGTCGTCACTGTCACTTCCGCCATCAAGCGCCAATGCCGCTAATGCTGCACCGCCTAACACTAATGGCCACCACATTATACCTGAGTCGCTATCTTCGTAGCCTAAGCTTTGATAAGTCTCGTCGTCTTCGTCAAGTTTGTCTAACAGGTCTTCAGTCAAGCCGCTTTGCGGAACGAAGGAATAGTAATCTCCGTCTTCTGCTAAACCGAAAAACTTGGGTGGCGTGCTCAGGTCATAATAGCCAGTAATAATAACGTCTGCGATTGCGTCTGGCGCCGCATCACCAAAGTGAAGTTCCAAATTTTCGCCTTCACGTTTGAAGAGAACTTGTTGGGGCGCGACACCTGTTGCAGGGTCAAGTAGCTCGTAACGAACGTCGTTTTGAGCATTGATTGTCAATGCTCCCCCGTCAGTAGTTAAAGAGTGGTTCTCGACCACGCGCTCACCGCTGTAAACAATGATTTCATACCCTTTGACCATGACATCATCTCCGTAAATTTTATAAAAATAGCCAGCAAGCGCTTTCGCTTAGTAGGTGCGCTTGTAAATTAGAATTAGTTAGCCGGTAAAACACGCACTGTTACGCGTCGATTCGGTTGTAAACATTGAATCAAGGCATCTCGGCTTAACGAAGAAGGGCAATCCGTTACAACTGGATCCGCCGCACCAAAACCAAATACTTGGAGACTGCCGCTAAAACCTTTGTTTTTAAGGTAATTGGCGACGGTTTGTGCACGTTTCTCAGAGAGTGTTTGGTTGTAGTCGCGAGCACCCAGACGGTCGGTATAACCAGATACAGTAATACGCATAGAGTGGTCAGAGTGGGCCTCGATAAAGTTCACGACTTCATCTAAAGGATGCGAGGCTACGACGTCGGTAAGTTCCGCTCCATCAAAAGCGAAGAGCGCTTCTGAATCAAAAGTAGACATTAGAGGTTCTGGCGTTACAGGTTCTTCTGGTGTGGCACAGTTAGCTTGGTGACGCGCCACCAAAAATGAGCGCGCTTCGCGGCCATCAATGACATCGCTAACACTGCGGTGCGTCGAAACCTGGTAGGTAACTCCGGATGCTTGTGTGCTTGGTTGCAACTTGACGTAATACACAGAGTTTTCAGCAATAGGCAACTCTACTGAGACGGCTGCTGAGCCACCTCGAGCGATTTGGAAAGTTTGCATACCACTGCAGGCTTGAATAACTGTGTATTGTTGCGGGTGCAGCCCGGAAATGACTTTTCCTTGAGTTGAGATAACGATCGAGTTCGTTCGTAAGGTCTCGGCATCAACAGGACCATCGTGGAAAAATACAATTTTTGCAGTAGCTTCTGCATCACTAATCTGAGAAGAAGCTTTGAGCGGTTGGCCAGTTAATAGAGAACCTGAGGTGGTACAGGCTACTAATGTTGCAGCGCAAACAAGCATACAGAGTAATTGAACGTGTTTTAGATAACTTTTCATTTTTTACTTTTCTCGGGAGCGTGTGAAACACCACACTTACTTGTGGACTGACAGAAAAATTAACTTCACCAATTAAGCAAGCGTTAAGTTCTTAACTTATGTTAAAAATAGTATTGTACGATAAGCACTCAATCGTCAAGGACGAAATGATAAAAAAGTACTAATACTTTAAGATTACTATTCAAGGCTTGTTTTTTTGCTTTTTTGGGAGAATTAACTCTTAAAAACAGAAGGTTAAAGTGAAGTGAAGACTATTATTCTCATTTTTCAATATTCGGAACTGTAGGACAATAGAGCTTTTATGCTGGAGCACGTTTTCCATATTGCAAAACTTGATTAACAAACTAAATACAACCAGTTAACCCGCACTCAATAGCTTAGGCTTTAGTTTCCATTAGGCTTGATAAAGTAACTATTCGCCTATAACCACAAGGTTATCCTGTAATTTCAAATAGTCAGCACCGTCCGCAATCAAGTACTTTTTGACGTCCGATATTTCAATAATCATTACGCTAACCAACGATAGGCAAGATGCCTTTTTTGTAAATAGTGCGTTAACTAAAATGTGACATTTGAATTCTATATTCACCCGATCGAGCGCCTTGGTCGTACTTAAATGGCGGCGGGACCCGCTAACCTTCAGAAAGCACTGTTTCAACTCAAATGAGAAGCTTAGTTGTAATTTGCTCATTTATCGAACAACCACTCAATGTGGCGCGTTGAAATAAAACAACGTTTTTCAGTTCGAAAAACAGTCAATATTGAAAAAAGAGTTATCTAAGTTCTCGAGTGGGAGTTATCGAGGACACCCACTCTTATTCTTCACAGTCAGAGGTGGGTGTCTTGGTAATTTTTCTCTGCTCATTGTTGGCTCGATTCTGCCATACAGAATCCTTCTTTTTGAGCGGCTCGTCGGGCCCTTGCTATCGGGCTAAAACGGACCCACCTGAATAAATAAAGCACGGCGATTTTTGTAATGGCACTGACACTCGCCAACAGCAAGAGCGGCCAACCTTGTGTAAGCCCCATGCTCAGAGAAAATGCGATAGTTGAAATGTCCATCAGTAAAATGAACGCACTCATTTTTCTATCCAGCGCCCCGGTCTCCCCCGCCTTAAGCACTAAGGTGATCTGACTGTAATAGCCATGCGCAATGAGCCCGGTAATACAGACTATCATTACCGCCATTATTTGCTGTCCTTGATCTTCATAAGCAGTTCCTATGACACCAAACAAAGCGCCTATCAAAAGTAGCGCCAGGGCCGCTGAAAAACATAGAAACGACGGCCGTGTCTTCCTGTCTCGCCATATTTCATAAAGAATGATACTAACCAGCACTGAGGCGCATAACCTAGGCCACACAATATAGTGATTGAAAGGCTCTATCGACATGCCATATACAAAGAAGGAGTAGTAGGCTAAGAAGCTAACCATAAACATTTTCAGCGACAGGATATGCGTTGGATGCTGTTTGTGTTCTTGCTTCCTTCGCCATATGGTACGTACTTGTGAATACACCCCTATTAAACTAAATAAGATGAAGCAAGTATTGAGCGTTCCGAAAAAGTTAAACCACATTAGCATCTAATTCCCAAATTAACATTGTCGACAATCTTAATTTATAAACCCATATAAACAATTTATTTATATGCATATCGAATATAATTGTCGACAATGTGGATTTGAGATAAGTTTTATGTACGATGACGTTCGTTGCTTAAAGACACCAAAATGGAGAAGTAGATGGAAGTTAGGTTTATGGGTCAAGGTGACCTTCAAGACAAGGTGCTTGATGTACTCTTGCAGCTGCGCCCGCAGTACAGTCGTGAAAGTTTGCATGTGCAGATAGAGAAACAGAAAGCACAGGGCTATCAGCTAGTCTATGTGATATCGGAGGGCGAGGTGTTGGCGGTTGCCGGGTTCAGCATGGGCGAAAAACTCGCTTGGGGAAAGCACATCTATATTGAGGATCTGGTTACCAATGAAGCATACCGGTCAAAAGGCGTCGGCACTTTTTTTATGAACTGGTTTAAAAGCTATGCGAAAAAAGTCGGCTGTACGCAGATCCACCTCGATTCAGGCGTGCAACGCTTTCCCGCCCATAAATTTTACCTTAGGGAGGGCTTTCGAATAGCCAGTTATCACTTTTCTATAGTGGAAGGTTTGGACTAAAAGCTACCAAGAGAGCTAAAGAACCCAAGGGCTGAAAGAGAGCCGCTAGAAAAACTGAGTAATAAACAAGACACCCACTCTTATACTTTAAGCTTTGAGATGGGTGTCTTGGTAATTTGCTTTATTCTACAACGGGGTAACTTGCTTCTCCCCAAAACTCTTGGGCGTTATCCATCATGATTTCAATTGTGAACGGAATAAACTTGGATAAGAAGGTAACCGCATCACGGACCTGAGCCCGGTTTGCTGAACTATTCCAGGTGGCGCCACCATGGATAATCTGGTTTCTTAATGTATATAGGCGAGAAAATATGACCGATAAAACGGCGGAGGTGTTTTTACCGCCGAGTGCTTTATTAGCATAGGAATTTGCGGCTTTGAAGCGCTCTTCCCATTCTTGTTCGGACTTTTTATGATTGTGGAAATCCCAAAAGGGCTGAAACACAAATTTGTTGTTTAACAATACCCTGATACTGCTGGCAAATTCATTCCAGACCAGATCTGCTAAGCGGCCTTGCTCGTCCAGCTGACATAAGCGTTCGATAAAATTACGGAATGTATCTTGCTCGGTATAACGGTAACAATCGTCAATAACATTTGAGTATGCGGCATTAAAGGCTATCCAATAAAAGATAAACTGGGAGTCTTTATCCCCTTCCATCTGCTCTGCTTTATGCAGCCAGCTCAGTGCCCTGTGCACCCGCAAACCTATGTTTTCAGAGTATTCACTTCGTTCGCTACGCTGTCGCGCTTTTAAGCTCTGGTAAGTCACTTCCATATCAAATACCTAAGGCAATTCAAACACGTTAAAACAATATTAATAAGTTAATTGTTTTCCCTAGTCAAACGCCCACTATAAAAACGACAAAGCGCTCTCCTTATCTGCAGGCATAAAAAAGCCCCGCTAAAAAGCGGGGACTTTGAGGTTAACGTTTTTCACGTATTACCAAGGAACACTGATGTTGCAATCTAGGGTGGCCCCTAGGTGCATAAATTAGATTGATTCGAGGGCGATTTTCACCATCTCGTTAAAGGTGCTTTGACGCTCTTCGGCTGGCGTTGCTTCACCGGTGATCACATGATCGCTCACGGTAAACAGCGCCATGGCGTTGGCACCGTATTCGGCGGCCACACCGTAAAGGCCGGCGGTTTCCATGTCCACCGCCAGTACACCTAGCTTATGCAGCTCTTCGTAAAACGAGGAGTCGGCCTGATAGAAGGTATCCGTGGTAAACACGTTCCCTACTTTGGCATCGATACCCAATTCACGGGCGGCGCGTACGCCGTTTTCAAGCAAGCCATAGTTGGCCAGGGCGGCAAAATCGTAGCCACGTACACGGGCACGGTTAACATTGGAGTCGGTGCTCGCGCCCTGGGCAAAAATCACGTCGCGAATTTTGGTATCCGCAGCGATGCCGCCACAGGTACCGATACGAATGATATTTTTCACACCGTAGCTGACGATCAGCTCGCGGGCATAAATGGACATGGATGGAATGCCCATACCCGAGCCCATGATGCTCACCGGCTTACCTTTATAAGTGCCGGTAAAGCCGTACATATTGCGTACGCCAGTCACTTGTTTCGCATCGTCGAGAAAGTGCTCGGCAATGTATTGGGCACGCAGTGGATCGCCCGGCATTAATACCGTTTCGGCAAAATCGCCCTGGGCTGCGCTAATATGTGGCGTACTCATATCTTGTCCTCTTACTGTGCTGTGTCCGGCGTATCAATCGACAGCGCCGCAACAAAGCCGTTACCATATTCAAGTGTTGTTAGGTCAAACCATTGCGCCAAGGTCTGGCCGATATCGGCAAAACTCTCACGCTCACCCAGAGCCACGGCTTGCATGCCCGGGCGATAGGCGATTACCGGCACATACTCACGAGTATGATCCGAGCCTGCGGCGGTGGGGTCGCAGCCATGGTCGGCGGTGATGATCAGCAGATCATCTTCTTTTAACTGCGCCAATACATGGGGCAAAAAGTCATCGAATACTTTCAATGCTTCGCCATAACCCACGGCGTTACGACGATGACCATAGAGTTCATCGAAGTCCACCAGGTTAGTAAATACCAAGCTGTTGTCCGGTGCCTGTTTGAACACCTCGACGGTTTTCGCCAGTAGGTTTTCCAGGCCCGGCGCCTTATATTTTTGGGTGATCCCCTGATGGGCATAAATATCGGCGATTTTGCCAATACTGATCACCTCGCCACCGGCGGCCGCCAGCTTATCAAGCACTGTCGGGGCCGGCGGTAACACCGAATAATCGCGGCGATTACCGGTGCGCTTAAAATCATCCTTGTCATTGCCAACAAAGGGACGCGCAATCACGCGGCCGATGTTGTAGTCATCAAGCAGTGAGCGTGCAACTTCACATACCTGATATAACTTATCCAAACCAAAGCTTTGTTCATGGGCGGCAATTTGGAACACGCTATCGGCCGAGGTGTAACAAATTGGCTTACCCGTGCGCACATGCTCCTCACCGAGCTCGGCGATAATGGTCGTGCCCGAAGCATGACAATTACCCAATATCCCGGGAATACCGGTGCGCGCTACCAATTCATCAATCAACTCGGCGGGAAAGCTGGGTGTCGTTAAAGGGAAATAACCCCAATCAAACAACACCGGCACACCGGCCATTTCCCAATGCCCCGACGGCGTGTCTTTGCCACTGGATAACTCCTTGGCATAACCCCACGCAGCCATTGGCTGTTGGCGATTGGCAACGTTAAGGATTCGACCAGACGCCGCCTCACAGGCATCGATCAAACCCAGTCGCGACAAGTTTGCCAGCGCCAGGGGTTCACCCCATCGCTGCTGGTAGGCATCTAAAATGTGACCCAGGGTGTTGGCACCAAGATCGCCAAAGGCCTCGGCATCGGGTGCCGCGCCAATACCCAGACTGTCGGCCATCAAGATCATTGCTCGTGCCATACTTGCCTCGCTCTATTACGCTATGTTGCTCACTTTAACCACTTGATAAATTTAGCTACAGGACAAAAGTCCTACACTAATTATAGGTTTGTTCTGGGCGCTAGGGGTTCGCCGCTGATGTTTTTTCAAGCGGACATAAGTCCTTAATAAAAACCCGTTATAAAGGCTACATTTGTCGGAATAACGTAAGGATTTGCGTCACTTTTGGCGCGCATAAGCGCTAATGGATGGCATCAATTGAGATTATTCGTGGCGAATTTGCTAAAGTAATCAATTGTCTAATTTCAGTCTGGATGCTTTGTTTGTGACACAAACCATTATCGCCATTGCCGGTGCGTCTGCGTCGGGTAAGTCGTTGTTTAGCCAAACTATTTATAACGAACTGGTCAATGAGCTAGAGCCTGGGGCGATCGCCATTATCGAGGAAGACGCCTACTACCGGGATCAATCACATTTACCTATGGCGCATCGCGTCAAAACCAATTATGACCACCCGGATGCCTTTGAGCACGAATTGTTGGTCGAGCACCTGCGCAAATTGCGTGAAGGGTGCGCCGTGGATGTGCCCATTTATGACTATAACGAGCACACCCGCGCAAAGGAAACACGCCGCGTTTTACCGGCAAAGATCCTCATCGTCGAGGGTATTTTGTTATTAAGCGATCCGGCACTGAGAGATGAATTTGATATCAAGGTGTTTATTGATACGCCGCTGGACATCTGTCTGATGCGCCGTATGCAACGCGATATTGAAGAGCGCGGTCGCACAATCCAGTCGATTGTCGAACAGTATAAGCGCACCGTGCGACCAATGTTTTACCAGTTTATCGAGCCGTCCAAGCACAACGCCGACTTGGTGGTCACCCGAGGTGGTAAAAACCGCGTAGCAATTGACATAATAAAAAGTAAAATCAAACACCTACTACAAGAATAACGGGAACATCGGCAATGACAACATTAATGAGCCTGATCGGTATGCTGGTGCTACTGGCGATTGCCTACGGGGCATCAACAAACCGTAAAGCGATAAATCCACGCACAGTCGGCGTGGCATTTTTACTGCAAGTCATCATAGGTGGCTTTGTATTATTTTTTGAATTTGGCAAAAACATACTTGAAGCCATGTCCAGGGCGGTTGCCAAAATAATTGGCTATGCCACCGATGGCATCAGCTTTTTATTCGGTCCCTTGGCCAAGGAAGACACTCTAGGCTTTTTATTCGCCTTCAGGTGTTGCCGGTTATCGTGTTTTTCTCATCCCTGGTGGCGGTCTTGTATTACCTCGGCATCATGGATTGGGTGATTAAATTCTTAGGTGGCGCGCTGCAAAAGCTATTGAAAACGTCGCGCCCCGAGTCGCTCTCGGCCACCGCCAATATTTTCGTTGGCCAAACCGAAGCGCCTTTGATAGTAAAACCTTTTATTACCACCATGACCAAGTCGGAATTATTCGCGGTCATGGTAGGTGGCTTAGCCACGGTAGCGGGCTCGGTCATGGCCGGTTATGTAAAGATAGGCGTTGAACTGCACTACCTGATTGCTGCCAGCTTTATGGCCGCCCCCGGTGGTTTCCTGATGGCCAAAATGATAGTGCCGGAAACGGAAACCCCGAAGGAAACCCTGGCAGAGCTCGATACCGAGCATGAGCAGCCGGTTAACGTCATCGATGCCGCGGCCGCTGGTGCCTCAAGCGGTATGCAACTGGCCCTGAACGTAGGCGCCATGCTGTTGGCTTTCGTAGCGCTTATCGCCCTGCTTAATGGTGTATTAGGCTGGTTTGGCGGCTTCTTCGATAACCCGGAGCTGACGCTGCAACAGATTTTAGGTTATGTCTTCGCCCCGGTCGCCTGGTTATTGGGTGTGCCTTGGGATGAAGCCATGCGAGCCGGTAGTTTTATCGGCCAGAAATTAGTCGTAAATGAGTTCGTCGCTTATTTGGACTTTGTTAATTATCGTGATGAGTTAAGTGAGCACACACAAGCAATCGTAACCTTTGCACTGTGTGGTTTTGCTAACCTGTCATCGATAGCCATCTTACTAGGCGGGATTGGCGGTATGGCGCCAAGCCGGCGAAAGGACATCGCACGTCTAGGGCTCAGAGCAGTGTTGGCAGGATCTATGGCCAACCTTATGAGCGCCGCAATTGCTGGGTTTTTCCTCTCTATTGCTTAGAAACAAAGAGAAGCCACAGTTGCAAAACAGGGTCTCAGACCTAGGTTGTTGCCTTAAGGGGTTAAGGCAGCAGCTAACTTGAACGATACTTCACCAAAGGGCCGCAAGGCCCTTTTATCGTTTCTGCGCCCTACTAATACCAATTCACTTAAATAGCTAATCATTCTAGCGGGCTAAATGTCATGCTCACGGCGTTGGAATTTTTCGATGTAGAGTAACTACATAAGAAAAATTCCGCCTTGTTATCACATCATTTATCCGGCGCTATATCTGCTCACATACTTAACAGAATTGGTATAAATCCATTAAAGTACCCAAATGAGGAATATTTTCTTCGTTATTAGGTGCATTCTTCATTGCATTTATCTATGCTTAGGGGAATTATTGGCTTAAGGAAAGAGCATGCCCCCCTTGCTGCGAACGTCACTCCCCTTGTTATGTTTCCTATGCGCACTTCTATCTTTTAACAGTGCTGCGGATGACACCGTGCAGGTGGTGACCGAACTGAGCCCGCCCAACCAGATTTTAATCAATGACAATATCGGCGGCAGCAGCACGGATATCGTTCGTCATGTGCTCAGCGAAGCGAATGTGGATGCCGATATCAACATCTACCCCTGGGCACGGGCCTTTTACCTCGCCAAAAAGCAGGCCAATACGCTGATCTACAGTTTAGCGAAAACACCGGAGCGCGAGCCGCTGTTCCACTGGCTGGGCAAGGTCGCCTATTTTCGTTTGGGCTTTGTCAGCTTATCGTCAAGCAAACACATCAACATCAAACAACTCGAGGACGCCCGAGCCTATCGCATAGCGGTGCAGCGCGATGATATCAGCGCCTTGTTTTTTGTAAAACGCGGCTTTACCGTGCTGCAAACCACAGATATCAAGCACTCCTACCGCCTCTTGCTTTCCGGTAAGGTGGATCTGATCATCGATGACCCTAACTATGTCGGTGCCATGGCGCAGCAGTTTAATCTGCCCGCCAGTCATTTGCGTTTTATCAGCGCCATCGAAGAGCTTAGCGTCTACGGCTACTTGGCAGCCAACAAAGACATGGACGCTACCACGGTCGCCAACATCAAAGAGGCCTTCGCCGCCATTGAAGACACGACCTGGTACCAGCAAAAGCTGCGCAACCCCTATCATGAGCTGCAAACCTTTAATGACTAGTGCGCCACCACAAAAACAAGCATCTACATAATTTTTAACAAACTTTTAGTCGCACCTCGGTCGCAGTTATCCGCTCCCTTGCTATGATGTAACAGTCTCCCCAAAAGGATAGGATAACCATGAAAACAATAACGACCTTGGCTTTGGCCGTGGCAACCACGCTGGCCCCCTGGGTGTCGGCCTATGAAACCGAAGACACGCGCCTGTTGCGCTTCCCCGATATTCACAACGAACATGTCACCTTTATTTACGCCGGTGATGTGTATGTGGCCAACACCGCAACCGGTGCCAGCCAACGCCTGACCGATCATGTTGGCTTTGAGACCTTTCCTAAATTCTCACCGGATGGGGAGCGCATCGCCTTTGCCGCCGAGTACAACGGCAGCCGCCAAATTTACGTGATCAACCGCGATGGTTCCGGGCTAAAACAACTGACTTACTATAACGATGTTGGCCCTATGCCGCCGCGCGGTGGTTATGATTACCGGGTGTTGGATTGGACCCCAGATGGCAAAAACGTGGTCTTTCGTGCCAACCGTACCCCTTGGGGCAAGCGTATGGGCCGTCCCTATATGGTGCCGGCGGATGGTGGCTTAGAGCAGCCTCTGGCTATCCCGGAAACAGGCGGGGGTATGCTCTCTCCCGATGGCGGTAAGTATGTGTACACCCCCATCGACCGCGAGTTTCGTACCTGGAAGCGCTCGCGAGGCGGTCGTGCCCAGGATGTGTGGGTGTATGACTTAGAAAACAACACCTCCAAGCAATTGACCAGCAGTCGCGCCACCGAGCAGCAACCGACCTGGGTGGGCGACAACATCTATTTTGTTTCCGACAGCGACTACACCCTGAATCTGTACCAATACCGCGAGGGGGACGAGGCGAAAAAGCTGACTAATCACCAGGATTTTGACGTGCTCTGGCCATCGGCCGGCCCTAACGCCCTGGTCTATGAAAATGGCGGCTACCTCTATCGCTTCGACCCAATTACTGAGCAAAGCACCAAGCTCACCATTAATATTGCCGGTCTACGCCAGTATGCCATGCCTTACAGCAAGAATGTCAGTGAGTTTATCGACTCCATGTCCTTGTCTCATGATGGCAAACGCGCCCTGTTCACCGCCCGTGGTGAGCTCTTTAGCGTGCCGGTGAAACAAGGGCCCACACGCAACCTGTCCTATACGCCAACCGGGCGTGAAATTGACGCCAGCTGGTCGCCCAATGGTCGCTACATTGCCTATATGAGCGATGAAAGTGGCGAATATGAGATTTACGTCAAGGATCGCGCCAACAACAACACGGTGAAGCAACTCACCGACAACGGCACCATTTGGCGCTTTACCCCGGTCTGGTCGCCGGATAGCTCAAAACTGCTGTTTGCAGATAAAAACCACACCCTGTGGTGGCTGGATGCAAAATCCGGTAAACAACACAAGATAGATACCGGCCTGTACGATGAGGATGGTATTCAACAGTACATCTGGTCGCCTAACAGCGAAGACATCGTCTTTGTGAAAAACAACGAAAACCGCTATGCCTCGCTATGGCACTACAATACCGAAGAGCAAACGGTGACGCGCTTAACCGACGAGATGACCAATGAGCACAGCCCGGCCTTCTCACCGGATGGCCAATACCTGTACTTTACCTCTGAACGCGACTTCAACCTCGCCTTTAGCAGCTACGAGTTTGACTACATGTTTAACCGTGCCACGCGCATTTATGCCGCCGCAGTAAACAGCAAGATCACACCCTTAATTGCCCTGCAAAGCGATGAAGCGGCAATCCTTAGTGACGATGACGACAGCAAAGAAACAAGCAAAAAGAATCAGCTGCAAAGCGGTGGCTTTATGCAACGAGTGACCGCTCTTAACGCCCCGGCGGGAGACTACAACGCCTTAGCCGGCGTCGAAGGCGGCGTGTTAACCATGAGCAGTGGCGATTTACAGCTGCTTGGCACCGAGCACGACGCTGAACTGAAAACCGTGGCCAAGGGTGTGAATGGCTATACCCTGTCCAGCAACCGTGAACATGTTTTGGTGCGTGCCGGTAAGGACTACAGCGTTATTGCCCCGAAAGCGGATCAGGATTTGAACGCGGCCAAGCTGGATTTAACCAAGATGACGCTGAAAATCGACCCGCAAGTCGAGTGGCAGCAAATGTATGTGGAAGGCTGGCGCACCCTGCGTGATTGGTTCTACGATGAAAACCATCATGGTCAGGACTGGGATGCTATCTTGGCCAAATATCAGCCGTTGGCCAATGCCGTGGCGCACCGCGCCGATCTTGACTATGTGCTGAGCGAAATTGCCGGTGAGATCAATGCCGGTCACATCTATGTGCAATCCGGTGATATGCCTACGGCCGAGCGCAAAAAGCACGGTTTGCTGGGCGCCAAACTGGCGAGCCACGACTCGGGTTATGTGCAAATCGAGCAGATTTTCCAAGGCGAAAACTGGCATGAAGACTTCCGTTCCCCACTGGGCACCACGGGCGTTAAAGCCAGCGACGGAGACTTCATTATCGCCGTTAACGGCCGCCCGGTCACCCAGGTGAGTAACTTCTATGAATTGCTGGAAAACACTCAGGGAGAGCAAGTTGAGCTGCTAATAAACTCCAAACCAAGCCAAAAAGGTGCCTGGAAGGTCAGCGTCAAGCCAGTGGCCAGCGAGCAAGGCCTGCGTTATCTGCAATGGGTGCACGAGCGCGCCGACTATGTGACCAAGCTTTCCAATGGCCGAATCGGCTATGTGCACTTGCCCAACACCCATTACGAGGGCAACCGCGCCATGTTCAAAAACTTTATGCCGCAAACCACCAAGGACGCCATGATCATCGACGACCGCTACAATGGCGGTGGCTTTATTCCCGAGCATATGATCACCTGGCTGGCACGTAAGCCGCTGAACTACTGGAAACGCCGTGGTGTTGAGCCGACAAAAACCCCGCAGTTTGCCCACGATGGTCCTAAGGCCATGCTGATCAATGGCTATTCCAGCTCTGGCGGTGATGCCCTGCCTTACTATTTCCGTCAGGCGGGTTTAGGTAAGCTGATTGGTACTCGTACCTGGGGTGGCTTAATCGGTATTTCCGGCAACCCGAATCTGGTCGATGGCGGCCAGGTGATTGCGGCGACCTTCCGCATCCTAGATAACGAGGGGAACTGGATCATCGAGAACGAAGGCGTAACGCCGGATATCGAGGTGATTGATCGTCCCGAGCTTATTTATCAGGGTAAGGATCCCTCCATTGAGCGCGCCGTTGAGGAGCTACTCAAGGAACTTGAGGCCAAGCCGAGACAACCCCTGAGCGTGCCACCGGCACCCAGTAAGTTCTAACTAGAGCGTTAGGGCCTGCCTGTCTTTTAGAGATGCAGGCCCTGATAACAGCTGCAACGTCCTGTTAAAACTCGAACTCAAGGGCCAGGCGAAAGCTATGGTCTTTACCACCATGCCCCACTTCACTGATAAAGCCCGCTTCCCATTTAAGCTGATGCTGACCGTCATAACGATGCAAACCGATAAAGCCCGGGCCTACACCGACAAAGTCTTCGCCGCTGTAGAGCTCTAATGCCGGCTGAAACGCCGAGCGCAAACGATAGCGATATTGCGCCCGAAACTCCGACTCCCATTCTGCGTCAATATCACTGCCCCACTCATACACCAAGAAGGCATTGACGGTGAGGCTGGTGATGCCGAACTCTTTTTCGAACAAGAGGCCAGAAGTGATCTCATAGTTATCTTCTTTGTGCTGCTTTTCGATTTCAAATAGGGCGCCAAAATCGGCCCAATAACGCCCCTGCTCCACCATTTGCCAGCGCAACTCCGCTTCATAGGCGGCCAGACCAAAGTCGCCTTCATCGTCGCGCTCACCGACACCATAGACTTCCAGGCTCAGGGTTTCACTGATGGCACCGCCGACACCAAAGCGCTGCGCCAGCACATTGCCCTCATCGGTTTGTCGCGACACCAGACGCCATTCCAGCTCCTTTTCATAGGGCAGGACATAGGGATGGTAGACCTTATCGACCACCATGCCATCGGCCCAACTGCTGGCACTCAGCAGCAATAAGGCCCAGGTTAAATATCGCATTCTTGTCTACTCCGTTGCCATTTTGCTGCCCCTAGCAGCGCCAACAGCGTCAATATATATACCCATAATGACAGCGAACTGGGGGTCGCTTCATAACCCACTACCACCTTGGCCAAACGGCCAAAAATACTGTGCTCGTCCAACAGGGTGCGCAGATCCACCAAGGGCGAGGGCATGGTTAATAAGCCTGCACCGGCGGCAATGTCCAGCATGCCAACCATGGAGCCGGCAATATGCATGCAAAATAGGCCGAGTACCCCCCAGGGCCCGTAGTGCTCGGCCAACCAGGTAAGAAAGAAATAAAATAAAATGGCAAAACTACCGACTATGCCCACCCCGAGACACACCCCCAGGGCACGAGCCAGCTCCATGTGCCCTTGCAGCAGCCAGGGTAAGTAGTGACTCAAATATAAACAGCTGGCACTGGCCAACAGCAACACAAAACTGGCCCATAGCCGCAGCGCCAAACCGCTGAGCGCCGCCAGCACCAATAGCGCCACCAGCAGCATTTGTGAATACTCAAAACCCAGGTAATCAAACCACTGGCTGATCTGCTCAAGCGCGAGGATATAGCTCAATGTTGGCACCACCAGCCACAGGGCTAAAATAAGCCAGCGCTTAAGTCCCAGAGGCTTAACGTGCAACACTAGGGCAAACACCAGCAACACCGCCGGCGGCAACAATTGATTGATGGTCACTAATAAACTGTTGATCATGGCCTTTGCTCCGCAAATGGCACCGCGACCAGGGTTCCCCGTGCGGTGTCGGGTGCAAATTCGCCAAAAAAGAAGTACTCACCGGGGGCCAGAGGGCCGACATAGATAACGTTAATGCGCCCGGGGAACAGCACCTTCTCGCGGTTTAAATCAAAGCTGTCGAACTCTTCCGGGTCGCCGTCGAGGTTGTGCACCAAGAGGCGAATTTTTTCACCGCTCGGCACTTCCATACGCGCCGGATAGAAAAGGTGATCCTTGAGCACCAGCTTAAACTCTTTGAGCTCGGCGAACGCTGGCATACTCAGCAGCATCAATATCCATATCAATCGCTGCATAATGTCTCCCGCTGTACCGCCATGGTAATGATCACTTCTAATCCGCCCCATTCACTTTGCTTGAGTTGCACCTCGCCCTGATAGAGACCTATCACATGCTGGACTATGGCCAAGCCCAAACCCGCACCGGGAATATGAGCTGGGTGCGAGTCGCCGCCAACACGAAAGAAACGATCAAAAATGCGCTCCCGTAACTCGCTGGCAATGCCGGGGCCGGAGTCGGCCACCCGCAGCTCAATATTATCACCTCGGTCGGCCAAGTGAATGGCAATACGGCCATTAGCCGGGGTGTATTTCACCGCGTTGCAAATGATGTTTTTCAACATCACATTAAGGGTAAAGGGCTCACCGATAACCTCGCGACACTCGCCGCTTAAGCTGATATCCAGATTTTTCTGCGCTATTTGCGGATAGAGCTCGGCGATTAACTGCTGGCAAATATGGGCCAGCGACTGCTTGGCCAGTTTGTCCTGCCACTGCTGGGAGGAAGTCCGTCCCAGGGCCAGCATTTGCTCCACCAAATGATTAAGGCGGTCGACACTCAGGCTCAGCGCTTTGGCATCCTCATCCTTATGACGCTGTAATAAGTTGTGCAGGTTGATTTTCATCGCGCTCAAGGGTGTACGCAGCTCATGGGCGGCATCGCTGGCAAAGTAGCGCTCGCGCAAATAGGCCTGCTCGGTGCGCCGCAACAGGGCATTCAGGGTGTCCACCACGGGTTTGATTTCCGAGGCCTTGGCTTGGGTGCGCAACATGGAAAAGTCATTGGCGGCACGTGTTTTGAGCTCGCGAGAGAGTAAGGTGAGGGGTTGTAAGGCGCGCTTCACCGCCAGACTGATAAACACCGCCAATAAAGCAATGCCGAGCAACATGGGTAACATCAGGGCGATGATCAATTGCTCCGACAGGGCAAAACGCTCACTGATGGGCTCGCCCAGCACCACACAATCTATTTGCCGGCAATAGGTGGCGATACGCAGTCGTTGCCCTTGGCTGTTGATGGTTTGCAGGCCCTGGGGCGGCACCTTGGCGAGTAAGCTTTCGCTTCCCCCCACTACAGTATCGCCTTGCCAACGCTGCCAAAATTGCGCCTGTTGCTTGGGCAGGGCCTCGGGAGCAACGGCAAACAGCAATTGGGTGCGGGCCTGGAGATGCTGGTCAAACAAGGCATCGGCACGGGCCAAACTGCGTTGATAGCCTTGGGCCAGGGCTAAAAACAGGATAAGCACCAGCATGGCCAACAACAGCATCATCAGCTTGGTGCGTATGCTCAAGGTTCGCCGCCTTCATTGGTGGCCAACACATAGCCGATGCCACGCAGGGTTTTGATCATCTTGGCCGGCAACTTTTTACGTAAATGGTGAATATGCACTTCGATGGCGTTAGAACCGAGCTCCTCCCCCCATTGGTACAGCTTTTGTTCCAGCTGCTCTTTGGACTGCACCCGACTTTGGTTTTCCATTAACGCCTTCAACAGCATGTACTCCTTGCGCGGCAGATTGAGCAAGGCGCCATCGACACTGACCTGATGGGCACCGAGATCCATTTGCACCGAACCACATTGCAATACGCTTGATGCCACACCAGTGACGCGCCGACCCAGCACCCGCAAACGTGCCAATAGCTCGTCCACGGCAAAGGGCTTGACCAGGTAATCGTCGGCGCCCAAGTCCAGGCCCTGAATTTTGTCATCCAGGCTGTCACGGGCGGTAAGGATAAGCACCGGCAAGGGCTTGGCACGACGTTTAATATCCGCTAGCAGGCTTAGACCATCGCCATCAGGCAGGCCGAGATCGAGGATCACCAGATCCACATCATCATGGGCCACCATGGGCCGCGCCTCGGCTAAACAGGTCACCGATTCCACCGCATAGCCCTCGTGAGCCAGAGTACGGCTCAAGCCTTCATTGACGATGACATCGTCTTCCACCAGTAACAACCGCAATCCCTGTCTCCTTTGTTAGCGTTTTAGCTTACGCTCCACCTTAGCCAGTAACTGAGCCACCTCTTGCTGGCGATATTTATCGGCCAGTGGACGCTCGGCGCGTGGCGCCGCTGCCTGGGCACGCAATAAATGCGCTTTCGCTTGTTTATACTTCCTTTCATCATAGAGGAACTGAGCATAAAAGTAATTAATATCAATGCCGTCAGGGTTGATAGCCAAGGACTTTTTAAACAGCTCCTGAGCCTTCTCATCATCGCCAAAACCGATAGGCCAGCCCGGCACCTGCGCATACAGGGTACCTAAACTGGTGTAGGCCGAACCTTGCAGTGCTTCGCCATTGATGCGCATGGCCATTTCAAAGTCTTTTTTCGCTTCTTTAGCCAGACCTAAGGCCCCCAAGCCGCCCTTTGCACCGGCGTAACTGGAATGAATAATGCCGGACCAGATATGGCCTTCGGCCTCATCCGGGTGTGCCTGACGATAGCTTTGCGCACTCTTCGCCAGCTTGGCGAAGGCATCCTCTTGATCGTCGCCCTTGAGCTCATAATTTACATGGGCCCATTGGCGCATCAATTGTTGCAGATTCATCTGCTCATCGGCACTGGACAAGGTGCTTTGAGAAAAGGCACTTTGAGACAGGGCCGCGGCCACAAGAGCCATTGCGAAATAGGGTTTCATAGTTCACCTCATTAATTGTTTAATGGTCGCAAGTTGTTTCGCTAGGGCGTTATCCACCACCTTGGGCAGTAACGCATTGATTTTTGCAAAGAAGGACTCTTTGGCCCCGACACTGCGGCGGCGCTCGTCAGAGTCGAGTAAACGCATAAATTCTTCGGCCACATACTCCGGCGTATCCATGGCGTTACCCAATGCCTTATTGAGTGCCGTGACCTTGTCGCTGTTGATGGCCGTTTGTGTGGCACGCGGGGCAAAGTATTTAACCCGCACCTGAGTATCACTTAGCTCTCTGGCCAGCGCTTCACTAAAACCGCGCAAAGCAAACTTGGTGGCACAGTACTGGGCCTGTAACGGGTAACCTATGGCGCCAAACGAGGAGCCAATATTCACTATGGTGCCGCCACCTTGTTGCAGCAGAGGTAATAACCCTTGAGACAGCAACATGGGCGCACGGACATTGACCGCCAGCGCCGCGTCGAGATCACACTTGCTCAGGGATTCAAAGGGCACCATGGTGTTCACCCCGGCGTTGTTGACCAACAAATCACAGCGGCCAATATCGCCAAGTAGATCAACCACCCGGCTAATATCGGCGTCGTTGCTTAAATCCACCTGTAAGGCCAGATGATAAGACGCCTCGTCGCTTGGCAACTGTTGGCGCACCTGCTCCAAGGCCGGTAGATCGCGACCGAGTAAGATCATCCGGTAATTGCGGGCCGCCAATCGTTTGGCGATGGCACCGCCGATACCGCCGCTGGCTCCGGTCAAAACCGCAATCGGCGCGCTCATAACGCCTCCACTTCGGCGCTCAGGGGCGCCAGGCCATGGTTAGCATCCAGGGTGCGGAACATGTCGCCGTAGAGACGATAAAAACGCTTCGCCGCATTCACTATCACCTGCTGATCCTGCTCGTCGGTAATACGGTCCATCAGCCCCTGGAAGAACTTCACATGCTCTATATCCAAGGCACCATGGGAGGTGAGATAGCTAAAGGCTTTTTTTGGCAACCCCAGCTTAGTGCGTATGGTGTCGGCGGCATTGTCGGCCAGCGCAATGGACGTGCCTTCAAGCACATGCACCATGCCGAAGAAACTGAGCGGCGAAATACGCGCTATGCTGTCGTAGGCATAGCTGACCATCATCTCGGTGGCAAAATTGGGCTCGCTGTAACGGGCCTGCTCTTTATCAAAACCACAGGCCTTGATGTCATTGAGCACCCATTCCTGATGTCCCAATTCTTCTTCTATGTATTCGGCAATGGCGTCGCGTAACCATTCCTGCTCGCTGCTAATGCGGGCGCCACAGGCCATCAAAAGTGGGATCGTGTGTTTAACGTGATGAAAGGCTTGTTGTAAAAAGGCCACATAAAGGTCGACGCTGACCTGACCGGCCAACGCCTTTTGGATCACCTCGGCAGACAACAGGTATTGACGCTCTTGTTCGGTTTGTTCGACCAGTTTTTGGAAAAATAACATAGCGGACTACTCCTGATATAACTGAGAAATTTGTTGTGAAAAATGCGCATTGATAGCCGGGCGCTTGGGCCTTTGATTGGCACTGAGCAAGCCCTCGGCAGCACTGAGCGGCGCACTTAAACGCAGGGTTTTAACGATTTGCGCATACTCGGGCAGTTGCGCATTAGTGGCGTCGATAAGCGCCTCTAGCTGGGCGTCATCGACGGCCTCATGACAATAAATAAGGGCGCTCAAAAAAGCCTGACCTTCACCGACCACCACGGCTTGCAATATGGGCCCATGACTAAGCAAGAGCGACTCGGGCCACTCCGGGGAAATATTGCGCCCGGTGCTCAGAATAAGCTGGTTCTTTTTACGGCCAAGAATATGCAACTCGCCATTGTCCATGCGCACCAGATCGCCGGTGGCGAAGCCTTGTGACTGAGTGTTCGGCTCGCCAAGGTAACCAAGGAAGGTCGGTGCCTTGATGATCATTTCATCATCGCGTATTTCATAACGAACATGCGCCAATGGCTCGCCCACACCGGCGCCGTTGCCCGTTGCTAAACTCACCACCGAGCCTGCCTCAGACAAGCCATAGCCCTGATACACGGGCAGACCCAGATCATGGGCTCGTGCAATTAACTGAGGCGCAACCTTGGCACCACCGACGGCTATAAAGGTTAAGGAACTGGGTGCCTGCCAACCCGAAGCGCAGGCTTGCACCAGGGCTTTTAATAATTCCGGCACCAAAATCAGGGTATTGGGCTCTACCTCGCTAATGGTGGCCAAGAGCTTTTGTGGGGTAGTTAACCGGGCGCCGTCGAAGCCTAAGCTTGTCAGCGAAGGCACATAAATATCGCCACCGGCCAACATGGGCGCATAAACCCCGGCTACGTTTTCAAGCAACACGGGTAAGGGGAGCAAACATAAATGCTTGGGCGCATCCACTTTAGTGCGACTGACCAAGGACTCGGCGACATCAAACATATGCGCCGCGGACAGACACACGCCCTTGGGTTGACCGGTAGAGCCTGAGGTAAAAGTAATTTTTTGCGTGCCTTGGGGCACTGCGTGCTCGGGAGCCGCCAGATTACTCGGTTGCAGGGCAATGCTTTCACTGCCTATAGTCCAGGTCTGTGCGGCGTTTTTTGCCTGGTCGGCGGCGCCAATAATAAGTTCGGGACGCGCCTTATCCAGGGCAAACTGGCGTTGCTCGGGCGAAAAGAAGGCAGGCAAGGGCAAGGACACTAAGCCCGCCTGCATCAGGGCAAAATCAACCACCAGCCAGGGCAGGCCATTATCCAGCGCCACCGCCACACAGCTTAACTGCATGTCCTTTAGGTGCGTAGCCAGGCGCTCCACTTGCTGCCAAAACTGCGCTGCATCCATGTGCTGTTGCTCATCGACCACTTGACCGTGCCAAAGGCTGGTTAATTCGGCCATCATAAATGCGCCACCTCAACGGCCAGATTAGCGATATCATTCTGATAGGACTTGGCAAAATAGGACAGGGTGTCGGTGCTATCCACATGCTTACAAACCTGCGCCACATCCACCACACAGACCTGAGGTGTATTGGTGTAATAACTGCCCCAACTAAGCCCACAATCTGCCAGGCGCTCCGGCTTGGCATCGCCAAGTACTTCGAAGGGCGCACCAATGCGAGTAAGCAGGTTACGAATATGAGCGGTGGCACAAAATACCAGTTTGCGTTTATCGGCTCGTTGCAGCGCTTTGGCCAAGACTACAAAGTGTGCCAGCGTTGCCTGACTGTGGGTGGACACCAAATTACCCAGCTCGATACACTGAGACGGCAGGCATTGCCATTGCTGCAGGTGCTCGGCTAGTGGCTGATCCAAATATTGGTTAATAAACAAAGGCTGGCTGGCACTGCGCAAACCAAAACAGCAATAGCGCTGCTCGGAGTAACCAAGACAGGCCAACAGCGGCATAAACTCCTGCACATCGGCGCCATAATGCTTGGCAAACCCCGCTTGAATACGGGTCGCCAAACTACGATGGATGGGCTGCTCTGAATTGGCAACAAAATAACCTTGAGCGAGATACGCGGGCTCGGGTAACAGATTTTGCGACTGCATTGTGCCGTAGCTGAGCGATAAAGATTCCATAACAAACCCTACTGAAGATGAGGCGATGGAATCAATTTAGAAAGCGAAACTTAAGAAAGTCTTAAGAAACTTAAAAAAGAGAAAATAATTAATTTGCTGCGCCTGCACGCACTTACCGTGCACAGCCATTGACGAGCGCTGACACCCTTTTATTCCCGTATTTGCAAAAGACCAGTTTACATCTTTGTAACAAACTCGTTGCTTTAGATTCAGCGGTTTGCTATTTTCATGCGGCTAATTATTAAGCAAATTGAAGGACCTATGATGTTTACAATGAAAACAATAACAATAACAGTTGCACTTTCCTGCTCTCTTTTACTTCAAGGCTGTGCGCCCAGCTCATACAAGCTGAGTAAGCCACAACCTTCGCCAAATGCCTATGAGGCGACGGCTCAGACCAACCAGCAAAAAATACAGGTGGTCGACCAGCGCAGCGATAAAAGCGCGCCCTTCACTTCGGGTATTTTGCCCAGCGCCTTGATGTATGAAGGCACGGTACTCAAGCAAGTGGAGTTCCTCGAGGCACATTTAGCCGAAGAATTTGCCGCCCGTGATTTGCCCATCACCTTAGGTGAGGGCGAAAACAAGCTAGAGATCTTGCGTTTTAATATGCGCAACCATAGAACCAATGGTTTCACTCCTTTTATTACCTTCACCATGCTCAAAGGCAAACTGGAGACGACTAAAGGCAGTTATCCCGTTGCCGTCTATGTGAAGCGCGGCAAGGTGCCGGTGTGGAGCTTTGACGAAATTATTGAGCCAACGCTGAATGAACCCATGAGCCTGGTGGTTAAAGAATTAAGCGCAAAAATCAATCAGCAACTTATGGGCGGCAAGTTGTCCGATGAAAAAACCCAGACTCTGATCGACAGCATTAAGGGTGCCGGCGTTAAAGCCAACTACCTGGATGTGTATGAGCTTGGTTTTAGTAATAACCCAATTGCCCTGCCTTATTTGCGCGAACTGGTTAAATCTGAGGATGAATACCTTCGTCTCGCCGCCATCTCATCACTTGGTAATATGAAAGACGACGCCAGTGTGCAACTCTTAATTGACCTGTATGAAGGTACCGGCTCCTGGTCGGATCGCGCCATGGCGCTTAAGGCCTTGGGTGATATAGGCAATACCGTGAGCTATAGCTATTTGCAAAAGCAAAACGAAGTGCTGCAAAGTGACGGCTCTAAAGAAGGCTTGTGGAATCGCGAAATCATTCAGCTTTATTTATAAGCTGTAATTGCCCTGCAAGATAAAAAGGCCGCATCCTCTTGCGGCCTTTTTCTTTGCTATTTCCGCAACAAGCGGATCAGGGTAAACAAGGCGAGAGAGAACCAACCAAAGGAGCCCCCTCCGCCGCCAGAGCTAGAGACGGGAGGAGGGGGTGGAGGCGTTACTACGGGCACATCATTGACCGTGACCACCACACTTTGCTCGGCGCTTAACGCGCCATCGCTCACGCTCAGGGTAAAATGCAACTGCTGCTGACTACTCACTTGAGGCGCGGTAAAGCTGACACTGGCGGTTTGTGCGCCACTGAGGGTCACACTTGGCCCTTGTGTCTGCCGCCATTGATAACTGAGCTCATCACCATCAACATCCTCGGCCTGAGCGGTTAAGGTCACTTCGTCGCCTTCATCCACGGTTTGCGCCATCAACTCCACTAAGGTAGGAGCGCGGTTATCACAATTGTCTGGATCCGGGGCGCTGAGTTGGTAAAAGGCGGCACTGTCCATACCGGCTAGGGTGAGGTTATCTATCCACCAGCCGCTGTCATTAGCGTTAATATCTGTGCTGATGCGAAAACGCAGTTGCACCTGCTTTCCTGCCAACAGGGTGCCAAAGCTCACCTGCTCTTCGTTGCCAAGCACACCGCCACTGCTGTTACGACCCGTGTATGCGTTGCGCAACTGTAGAGATTGCGTTGGGCTCTCGTTAAGCGTGCCGTTGTAGCCAACACTAAATTGACCACCGGCCTCAGTCACATCCTGCCAGTCGCCATCATCGACCTTAATTTCAAGCACCGCGCCATCCCAGAATGCCTCCAAGGCATAGTAATGCCAAAATGACAGGCTGAATTCGCTCTGCGTCGACACCATAAAGGGTCGAGTTGTCAGCGCCACATCAGACTCATAGCCATTGTTATTGAGGAACAACGCCTGCTCTCCCAGCTCGAAACCGCCTTGCTCAAAGAGCGCGATTTGGTCCGAGTTATCAAAGCGCAAGGTGTTTTCTGCACGGGGGTCTGACTTCAGCAAGAGTAGCGGCAAATTGGCGCGACTGAGCACCGCCTTTTCCATATCATCGCCTTGACTGGCGCTAACAAGCGGCGCGTCAGTAAAGCTAAAGTTGACCGTGAAACGCTCGATCACCGCCTGTGGCTCGACGATATCGTCGCCAACGCTTTGCTCGGGGAAGCTCACCTCGATCTCGAGCTCACTGGCCACTTCGGCATTAAGCAGGTCAATGCTGATGGGCTCGCTCCAGGCCGACGCAAAGGGAGCAAGTTCTGCCACTGTGCTCTTGCCACCATTACCTAAAATCACACCTTGAGCGGACATAAGGGTAAATTGTACCGGTATATTGGTTAGAGTTTCGCTACCTGTATTGGTGAGCTGTACGCTAAGACGGCCACGCTCTCCCACGTCTAAAAAGCCATCCAAACTGCAATACAGATCGCTGTCGGCGTCGAGCTTAACTCCCTGGACGGCGAACGCGGCCAACTCGGTTTCAAATGATTCCACCACACCGGCCAAGGTGACGCTGTAACGCTCTGGCGACTGCGCCCCTAAGCCTAGACCGCGCCTAGCAAAGGCGGCCAAGGCCAAGCGATAGTCGGTCATATCCTCGGCGGCTATGGTAGCCAGTAGCGCATCCCGCGCCTCGGTGTAGAGCGGTGCAACCGGGGTCATCTTGTAACCGCCAATCAGATAACGGGCCATGCGTTGTTGCGCCTGGGCAAAACCATGACGGTTAATGAGCGCCACATAAGTATCCCATAGCACCGACGCCCATAACTCCCCCGGGTCATGGGGCGAGGCCACCGAGGTCGGCGGCAGATTGACATCGGCACCGGCACCTTCGCTAATGTGTCTAAAATTAAGAGGGTTAATAGTCTGATCCGGGGTGTAAGGAACACGGCGAAGACCAAAGTAAAAGTCTGACACATAGGTACTGATGGCATAGGGCTTAGTAAAATCACTGTTACCCGCAATTGACGCATCTTCTTCCTTGGCGATAAACATCAGAGAATGAAAGTCTCCCCACCCCTCGCCCATGGCCTGGCCCTGAAAGTTCACTAGGCCAGCGCCATTCCCTACCAGGCGATTGCTAATATAATGCCCCCATTCGTGAGCAATAATACCATTATCAAAGGTGCCGTCCTTCAATGGGTTGGTGTCGAACAGACGCACGTTGACCACGCCATTATTCAAGGCAGTATACAGTGATTGACCGTCGGCAAAGTTGAGTCCCATATTGCCTATGGTGATGCTGTCATCGACACCGCCCATGGGCGCCGCAGTCCCGTCATCAACATTATTAGTGATCAAAGCCCCTACAGCACCTGCGTTCTGGGCGTTTTTCACCTTGGTCACAAAGGTACAACTACCACGCTCGATAATGGCTACCTTGCCCACCAGTAGGCTGGGGTCGAGGGGCACTTCACAGCCATCATAGACGCTAGCGGAATCCACATCGTTGCCATCGTTATAGCGCACCAGCTCGGCGCTGATATCAAAGGCATCCGGGCCAAATTGCGAACGCCGCGACGAAGTTAACACTCCACCGGGGCCTATCACCCCATAGTCCTCTCCTACCCTGGCGTCTTTGGAGTTAAACACAAACATCTGCATGCGCGGGCTGGCCCCATCCGCAGGCGTTGCCATATTGGCATTATTCAGGCCACTGTAGTCCTGTGCTTCGGCATTAATCGGGTCGCCCTCAACACCGCCGCGACCATAGTTGCTCAGTTGCGCCACACCGGCACTTTCATCAAAGCCATGGTCGTAGAAAAAGTCGTGGAGAAAGTTATTCATATAAAACAGATTCACCACCGCAGCCTTAATATTGACCTCGGCGCTGGGTGGTAAGTCTGGGTCGAGCACATAATCAAAGGTAAAAGCCGAGGTGGTTTCGGCATTGAGATCACCGGCGCTAAAGCCTTGAGGCGCGTTGATATCGGCATAAGCATAGACATTGTTACCCTGGGTTTGGGTGGCCGTGTCGCTTAACCAAGGATCGGCTGTGGAAAGCCCTGAGTAATAACTTAGAGACACGAGATTGGCGTTGAGCACTGAAGTTTCATCTTCCTGCCCCAGCCCCATGGCCGGGATCACGTCGCCATGAGGGCCTTCCATCGGATAGCCGCTTTGTCCATCGGCATACACCCGATAGTTGTATGCCGTGGCATGACTTTGCAGATTCTTCTTGAACAGCACCTTGTTAGTGCCGCTGGCTATAACATAAGCAAAGTAATCACTCACCAAGGTGTCGCGGTTTTGCCGTTCAACCTCCACATAGTGAGCCGCCAATAGTTCTCCGTTAAGGGGGTAAAACACGGCTTTGGCGCGCACTCCAGCAAAGAGCTCATCGGCGTCGCTGCTGCCTACCCTAAACCAGTTATAGCCCTGTTGTGTGCCCATTGATTCAAGCTGCAGCGCAGCTCCACTAAGCTGATGCAAGGCATGGCGCACCGCGGTAGAGGCATGGCTAAAAGCAGTGAGGGCACTGAAATTCTGTGCCTCGGTAGGCACCTCGGCAAAATAGCCGGAGCTGGCCACTAGCTCGCCACGGCGGTCGAGCATCACGTTATAGTGGCGATTAAATACCTCAATACCCTGCACATACTGACGATAGCGTCCGATCACCGCGCCCTGACCCAGGTCATGCCAGTGACTAAGCTGAGCTTGATGCCCAGCTTGATGTTGAGCCGACTTATTGTTGGCAATGCCGCTTAAACGCTGCATATGTGCCTGGGCTTTTTGCTGCAGGGAACCCTGAGAAGTGAAGTTAAGTACCGATGTAGCCGGTGCCCAGACAAAGGTGGCTCGGTTAAGCAAGGGATCAAAGTGCGAGGACATACCGAGTTTGGTCTGTTGCTGGGCTAATCGCTGTTGTTCTTTGGCCAACAACTTGGGCGGTTGCGATTGTGCCTGATAATGATCTCCTGGCGCAAAGGCGCCATATGCCATCGGCATATTCAACGACAAGGTGAGGAAAAGTGTCGTCATGACCCGAGTCGGGATTGTAGTCGTGGCAGTCGTCTTGACCGGTCCCAAAACCACACCTGATTCTGGCTTGTTCCTAGGAGTAATACCTTGCTTTATAACCATAATATACCTTGCCTATTTGAAACCAATGCAACTACCCTATCTGTAGGGCAAGAGAAAAGTGAGCGAATAAGGTGCTAATACGATCCCTGTTAATGCTTTTAACGGTAACAACCTTAGCCGCATGTGGTGAGGACGAGCCAAAGCAATCATCACCCCAGCCCAGCACATCTGCACAGACCTATTTCACCTTAGACAACAATGGCGAAAAAATCCGCTGGCGGGGACAAAAGTTATTGCCAGGAACCCGTATCGACAACCTCAGCAACGGCGAACCAGGACTCGTGGGCAGAGATTTTGTCGTCACCAGTTCGGCGCTGCCCTATGAACAACTGACGCCCGAGTACAGAGTTACCCATATTGCCGGGGACAACTATCGCCTCAGCGCCACAGTGACTCTGGATATGGCCGCCGAACTGACTCGTTTAAAAACCATGCCCGAGCTCACCTTGGTCGAGCTGCAAATTGATTACAGTCCTCTGACCGAACTACCTCAATATTAGGCCGCTTTCACCCTCTTTTACCAGATTAGTAACGCATTGAATGTAAAAATAATTTGCTATACTAACGGTTTAATTTGCGAACAAGACAGAGACTATGGAAGGCACCTGGCCTCAACGCATCACTTTTTGGTTATTGCTACTTCTAGGCGGAGCTTCCCAGAGCTGGGCGCAACAAGCACCCGACTCAAGCCCGGCTCAAATTGAACAAAAGCCACGACGCTTTTTACCAGTACCCACCATTATTACCGAGCCAGCGGTTGGCGCCGGGCTGGGCTTGGCCGGGCTGTTTTTCCACGACAGCAAAAGCAATCAGGACAAGGCCACCACAGATACGCCTATTATGCCAAGCGGCATCAGCGTGATTGGCGGCGCCTATACCAGCAATCACTCCCACCTTTTTGCCCTGGGTCACCTTGCATTTTGGCGCCAGGACACCCTACGTTATCGCGGCGCTGTGGGTTATGGCGATATCAACCTCGATTTTTACAGCCTAGGCAAGCTGCAGTTAAGTGAGCCGCTAAAGCTCAACTTACGCGGACCGGCGTTAATACAAACCTTCAGCGCCCGCTGGCGCGACTCAAATTGGTTCTTTGGCGCCAAACAACTCTATCGCCATGTCGACATCAGCCTGGCCGAGTCACCTTTGCATGCCTTTGAAGGCCGCTGGGTCGATGAGGTAAATCATGCTCTTGAGCAAATAGAGCTGGAGAACAACACTTCTGGCTTGGGCCTGGTTGCCGAATACGACTCCACGGATAGCCCCTTTAGCCCCGAACTCGGCTATAACTACAATCTGGAATACATGATCTTTGATGGTGCCCTTGGCAGCGACAGCGACTACCACAGCTATGTGTTTAGCGCCCTAAACTACTGGCATTTGACCAATAAAGTACGCGTTGCCCTACGCCTGGATTATGAGGGAGTAAGCAATCAGGGCGCAGGCAATTTACCCGTCTATGTGCTGCCCTATATCGACCTACGGGGTATTGCCAAGTCGCGCTACCAGGGTGAAGATATAGCTGTTGCCGAACTTGAGCTCGGTTATCACCTCAACGACCGTTGGAAGCTGATTGCCTTTAGCGGCATAGGCCGTGCCGCCAATGGGTGGGATAAAATGTCTGCGGCCAGCAGCAAAACCACGCTTGGGACTGGGTTTCGCTACCTGGTCTCGCCACGATATGGCTTTCGCATGGGCATAGATGTCGCCCATGGCCCAGAAGAAAATGCGATATATATTCAAGCCGGCAGCAGTTGGTAGGCCACAACAATTATGAAATTTACTTACCCTGTTTGCAGTAAGGGACTTTGCTAATAAGGATAGAGAAATGAAATACGCTTTATTGACCCTGTGTGCGCTCCCCCTATGTAATAGTGCCTTAGCTCAAGAGCAAGACGTTGCCGATATGTCAGACCCGCTGGCAATTTATACCCAGGTTGGTGGCGGCGCCACCGACAAGGGACTGAACTTTAAACTGGGTAAGGCCTACGACACCGGGGATGATGCCACCGCCGCCCAGTTTGTGGTTGAGGCCAAGGGCCTGCTCGGCGATACCCTGGGCTGGCGTTCAGAGCGTCACACCACCGAGTCACTCGACTCGCTGCGTTTTCGCAACTTCGCCGTGACGCTAAAGAGCCTGCGCGCCACCCAACTCGATGTGAACTATAACTTTCGTGCCAATCTGGTCGCCGATGAAAGCGCCGACATTTCCTACTCTATTATCCAGGCACTGCCACCTAAGGGGGCATTCAACTTTTACCCCCTTGCCGGCGTAGGCGCCTCAGTCGGTAAGGATGAACGTCAAAGCGATGGCAGCGTAGACGATGGTTACTCGTTAATGGGCGGCTACGGCCTGATCGGTATGTATGCCAAGGTTAATTTAAGCGATAAGATCTGGCTGAACTACAATCCTTTTTGGCTGACAACCCTCACCGGTTCAAGCACCTACAAAGACAATTATTACGGCCTCAACGAGAGTAGTATTTTAACCCATGAGTTTGCCGCCAGTTATCAGATCACCCCACGCATGAATGTGCGTTACTTTGCCAACTGGAACGAAAACGTCGATATTTTCGATGGCGATCACCGCATCGAGTTTAATTACCAGCTTTAGGCTCTGTTGACCCCTGATCACGTTGCGCTGACGCGCTCGGCAGGATAAGTTATTGAATACAGGCTGATATATAGCCTTATACTGGCCGAAGGGCGTCAACTATGCATTTTCAGGGTTAGGGAAAATTATCGTCATGTATTTGGGTTTATTAAGGAACATAGCACTCGTTTTCACGTCATTTCTCTTGCTCGGCAGTGCTTATGCCGAGCCCCAGCAGTGTCAAAGCTGCCATCAGGAACAGGTTGCCGACTGGCAAGCCTCCCATCATTTCCGGGCCATGAATCCCGCCACCGCCGAGTTTGTCCTCGGTGCCTTTGATGGGCAGCGCATTGCCTTCGAGAAGCAGATGCTAACCCTTAGCAAGGAAGGGGATGATTTTGTACTGCACCGTGAATATCCAAACGGCAGCAAAGAGAGTGAAAAGGTTCACTACACCTTTGGTTATCAGCCCCTGCAACAATATCTGGTTGCAGACGAACGCGGCGGCTATCAGTTTATCCCTCTGGCGTGGGACAGCCGAACCAAGGAAGAAGGCGGCCAACGCTGGTTTATTTTGCACCCGCAGCAGCGCAGCACGGATGAATTTCATCACACCCAAATGGGACAAAACTGGAACCATATGTGCGCCGACTGCCACAGTACCGACTTTAAAAAGCAATTTTCCTCTCAATCGAATCGCTTCGCATCGAGCTATGCAGCCATCAATATCGATTGTGCCGCCTGCCACGGCGATAGCCAGCAACACCTGCAATGGGCCGAGGGCGACAAAAACATAGAACATAAGGGCTTTAGTAAAGACATAAGCACTCAGATAGCGCTTTTTAGCCGCGGTGCCGATGGCAGCCTATTACCTCAAGGAGAGGTAAAACAGACCGAGCAGATCGCTCAGTGTGCCACCTGCCATGCCAGGCGCTCGCAACTCGCGGACCGTGAACCTCACGCCGAGCTGTTAGATACCTTTAAGCCTGCCCTGCTCACACCGCAGCTTTATCATGTGGATGGGCAAATCCTCGACGAGGATTATGTCTGGGGCTCCTTTTTACAAAGCAAGATGTACGCCGCCGGCGTCACCTGTAGTAACTGTCATAACCCCCACTCGGGCAAACTAAAGCTGGACGGCAACCAAACCTGTACGCAGTGCCATGACAGCAGTCAATACCAAAGCACAGAGCATCATGGCCATACCCTTGGCAGCACCGGCAGCCAGTGCGTCGACTGCCATATGCCCAGCACCACCTATATGCAGGTTGATCCCCGCCGCGATCACAGTCTGCGCGTACCGCGCCCGGATCTCAGCATACAGACACAGGCACCGAATGCCTGTAACGGCTGCCATCAGGATAAAACCCCACAATGGGCCGTTAACGCCATTAAGACTTGGCATCCAGACTCTAACTACTTGGGAAAAAGCCATTTTTCTCAAGCCTTTTATGCCGCCGACCAAGGGTTGCCAACGGCGTCTCAATTGCTGACCCGTATCGCTCAAAGCAGTGAGTATACGGATATTATCCGCGCCTCGGCGCTGGCACGTATGGCCAGATACCCGGATAAAAATACCCTAGTCGCAATCAGCCGAGCCGTTAGGGATGAAGAGCCGTTAAAGCGTTTGGGGGCCATCGAGGCCGCAAGGGGGTTTCCATTGCCACAACGCTATACCCTGCTACAACCCTTGTTGGCTGACCCGCGTCTGGCTATTCGCACCGGTGCAGCCCGCGCTCTGGCGGCCATGCTGGTGGTCCCCTTTCCAAATAACTTACAGGATGCGCCCAGAGCCGAGTTGGCAAAAGCGTTAGAGGAATACCGACAAACGGAGCGTTACAATAGCGAGCGCGCCAGTAGCCATACCAATTTAGGTAACCTGGCCTTGGAGCTGGAGCAAATTAAAGTGGCCCACCAACACTATGAACAAGCCATTGCAGTGGAACCCATTTATATCCCCGCCTACGTTAACCTCGCGGATCTTTACCGGCGCCAAGGCGATGAAGGCAAGGTACGGGCAGTACTCACACAAGCATTGCAACAGGATGCCGACAATGCCGCTGTGCATTACGCCTTGGCCATGAGTTGGGTGAGAGAGAAAAACAGAACCAAGGCCAAAGAGCATCTTGCACTCGCCGCCCAATATGGCAGCGTAAATCATATCTACACTTACGGCTTGCTCCTGAACGAAATGGGTGAGACTCAGGGCGCTTTAACACAATTAGCGCGGGCCTTCGCCCTCGATAGCAATAACGCGGATCTGTGTTATACCCTGGTACAAATCCACATAAACGAGCAAAACTACCGCCAAGCTCTGCGCTATGCTACCCGGCTACAAGAGCTGGTGCCACGAGATCCTCAAATAGCGGCCCTAGTAGAAAAGCTTACCCTGATGCAGTCGGTCACGCCCTAGCTGAGTGCTCATAAGAATAAGGAGACAAGTGTGGCGCTAAAAATCCCACCTTTGGTTCTGGTGCTGCTCGCTGCACTGATAATGTGGCTGGTCGCAATCCTGACTCCGGATTTGACCTTCCAACTTTGGGGACGCCTAGGTTTTGCCCTGGCATTGGTGTCAACCGGTGGAGCTATCGCCACCCTTGGCGTGCTGCAATTTCGCCTGGCCCAAACCACGGTCGACCCACGCTACCCACAGCGCTCGGCGCGCCTGGTCAGCGGCGGCATTTATAAAATGAGTCGCAACCCCATGTACCTGGGATTCTTGCTTATGTTGAGTGGGTGGGCTCTTTGGCTTGCTAACCTAGCGACCATCCCCGTATTGCCTTTGTTTGTTATCTACCTCAACCGTTTTCAAATACGGCCGGAAGAGCATTTTCTCAGACAAACCTTTGGGGATAAATACAAGCGCTATTGCCGCCGAGTGCGGCGCTGGTTTTAAGGTCTTAAGGGATTATCAGTTAACCTCACTCGGCCACAGTGCAGCCGAGTGAGGATGAACTATCAGCGGTTAGTCGATGCCGATTTGGCCTTACTGATGGCCTCGTTAATATTCAGCGAAGCCGACTCTTGACGTGGCGGGAACTTTTCAAAGGTCTTGATATGTTCCGTCAACAAGGCGATGGCCGGTTGGAATACCCAGCTTTTCTTCATGATCTGATGAAAACCGGTGACCCCGTCATAGTGCTCCATGGGATCCTTACGCAGGTTAAATAACTTGGGCATGGTATGCGTTACCAGGTCTTCATAATAACGACCGCCAGGTTTAGAGGCAAAGTGCATCTTCCACGGACCAACGCGTACCGCGGTCAGCTGTGACTCGTAATAGTAGAAAAAGTGGTTACGCGCCGACTTTTCTACCTTGCCACGCCAGTACGCGAGGTTATTTTCACCATCGATATAGACATTAAATTCCTTTTCCATGGCTTTACGCAGATTTTTCTCCCCCACAGCCGCGGCTATGGTGGGGAACACGTCTTCATGTGAAGAAATGCCGTTGAGTTTTAACCCCGCCGGGATCTCCTTAGGCCAGCGCACCATAAAGGGCACGCGCACACCGCCTTCCCAGGTGGTCATTTTCTCACCGCGGAATTTAGTGGTACCGGCATCGGGCCAGGAGCTTTGCTCGGGGCCATTATCCGTGGTGTAGATCACTATGGTGTTGTCGGCAATCTTAAGCTCATCAAGCTTATCCAAAAGCTGGCCCACATGGCCATCATGCTCGATTAAACCACTGCCAAACACATCTTCTTCCGAGCTGATCTGCGTGGCCAGATGACGACTTTCGGGTTTAAGGTGGGTATACACATGCATGCGACTTGGCGCATGCCAAATAAAGAAGGGCTTATCCGCTTTGACCGCACGCTCCATAAAATCCAGGCTGCGAGCGAGCACCTCTTCATCGAATGTTTCCATGCGCTTGCGAGTGAGCGGGCCGGTATCTTTAATACGACCATCGGCATAGGCCTCTATGACCCCACGCGGGCCGAACTTTTTCTTAAAGTCTTTGCCCTTGGGGTAATCCTCCTGCTCTGGCTCCTCGGAAACATTGAGGTGATAGAGGTTACCGAAGAACTCATCAAAGCCATGACGGGTGGGTAAATGCTCATCCAGATCGCCTAAATGGTTTTTACCAAACTGCGCCGTCATATAGCCTCGCTCTTTCAAAAACTCGGCCATGGTCGGATCCGCTTCTTTAATGCCCAGCGGGTTACCCGGCTGCCCGACCGTGGTCAAGCCGGTGCGCACCGGCAACTGACCCATTAAAAAGGCCGCACGTCCGGCGGTGCAACTGGGCTGGGCATAGTGATCGGTAAACAGCGCGCCTTCATTGGCGATACGATCGATATTGGGGGTGTTATAGGTCATGCCGTGCGAGTATGCGCTCAGTGACAGTTGCGCAACATCGTCGACCATAATGGCAAGTACATTAGGATCATCTTTCGCATTTACCGCCAGCGATAACAATCCTGCCATTACACCTATCAATGGCAATTTCATAACTTCTCCTTGATTATTAGCAAGATAAAAATAAGTTTTAAACTACATCGATAAATAAATTTTGAGCCCTAGTAACTATAGACGAAGGTTGAGAAATAACGATGATTTATCAAAAAAAGGGACATCTTTTGTGATTAAAATCAAATACCAAGGCATCGGCTAGATAAAATAATCAGTTTCCTTGTTGTAATACCGGGAACTGCTATAACTTATGGGGACTCATATAATTTCAAGGAGAGAGCTATGTTACGTTTCGCTGTATTTATATCCTGCCTATTAACCTGTATTCCCAGTTTTGCAGCAGATAAGCCCAATATTCTGGTGATTTGGGGCGACGATGTGGGTATGTGGAATATCAGCGCCTACCACCGCGGCATGATGGGGGGCAGCACCCCAAATATCGACCGTATCGCTAATGAAGGCATGATGTTTATGGATCATTACGCGCAGGCTTCCTGTACCGCAGGTCGCGCTGCGTTCCTTCTCGGCCAATACCCTATCCGTACAGGTTTGAGTACTGTGGGCTTACCCGGTGCCAAGGAGGGGATACAAACATCCGATCCAAGTTTAGCGACTATGCTTAAAGCACAAGGCTATACAACAGGTCAGTTTGGTAAGAATCACCTAGGTGACCGTGACGAGCACTTACCGACCAACCACGGCTTTGATGAGTTTTACGGCATTCTTTATCACCTCAATGCCGGTGAATATGCTGAGCAATATGACTACCCACAAGATAAAGAGACGCAAGAGCGCGTTGGCTTAGCCCCCATGCGCGGTGTTACTCACTCCAAGGCTTTGGCAAATGGCAAGCAAGAAATCAAAGACTTAGGCCCCTTCGGTAAAGAAAGACAACGTAATATCGATGAAGAAGTTCTGGTTGAGTCCAAACGCTTTATTCGCGATGCGGTCAAAGCCGATACGCCATTTTTTGTCTGGCATAACACCACCCGCATGCACTATCGCACCAACCTTAATGAGTATTATGAAGGCCGCAGTGGTTACGGCATTTATGCCGATGGCATGATGGAAATGGATGATGATGTGGGCGAGTTACTTAACCTACTCGACGAATTAAAGGTGGCCAATAACACCATAGTAATGTTCTCGACCGACAATGGTGCCGCCTCTAATTCCTGGCCCGATGGCGGCAATCAACCCTTCCATGGTGAAAAAGGTGTAGGCGGCTGGGAAGGCGGTTTCCGCGTTCCCCTTGTTGTTAAATGGCCGGGTAAAATCCCCGCGGGCGTCAGCACCGGCGAATTTATGACCATGGAAGACTGGCTACCCACCCTAATGGCCTGGGTTGGTCAGGGCAACCTTAAAGAGGAGCTGCTTAAGGGTAAAAAGATCAATGGCCGAAAATACAAGGTGCACCTCGATGGCTATGATCAAAGCGACTTGCTCCTTAATCAGGGCAAAACCAAGCGTAAAGACTTCTACTACTTTACCGAAGCAACGTTTCATGGATTACGTCATGGCGATTGGAAGTTATTGTTTAAAGAGCAGAATCACTGGTTTAGGGCTACACAGCAATCGTTAACCTCCCCCTATATCACTAACCTCAAACTCGATCCGTTCGAGCGCTTCCACGAAGCCCGCGGCTATGATGAATGGGCGGAAAATCGCAGCTGGATCTTAGGCCCAGCCGGCAAGCAAATTGCGGAGTTTGTTGAGACCTTTAAAGAATTTCCACCGACGCAGAAGAGCATGAGCTTGCAGGTAGATGACGTCAGCAAGTTTATTAATAACCAGGCTATCAGCCGCTAGCTATACATCACAGGCAGGGTTCATCCCCTGCCTGATTTAGAGCGATAAAGCACTCTGGGTAGCGACAGCTAAATAAAATGCTTGCTTTATCTTTTTTACATGGGTATATTGTCGGATTGCTTGCTCATCCTAAATCAGTAAGCAATGCACATATTAAATGTGCGCGTGTGATGCCTTTCCTTGATCCAGTCAGTTCCATCCCGAAATTTATAACGCCTTAAAAGTCTGACAAAGATTAACCGGGTACTGCCGTTTTGTAACAGCAGCTAGCCCCAATGCCGCGCAATTGACGCCGCTTTCCAGACGATAATAAGGCAATTTGAATGCGCCCTTCGGCGCCAATAAATGAGTTTTATTATGTCCTATTTATATAACAATCAACGTATTGATATTACCTTGCCGATCGCAGGTATTTCTATCAACAAACGCCGCATGGCCATTAGTCACCATCAAGGCAAAAGCTATATCGAGTTTGCAAATAACGCCGATATGCAAGGCTTTATGCAGTGGCTAAAGGGCCAGGCCTAAAACCAAAAAAGGGAGCGTTTAGCTCCCTTTTTTATGCCTTAAAACCCGAGGCAAACCTAATTGCGGTTAACTTTCACCGCGCACATTCAAAATTGGTAAAATCTCCCTGCGCGCCGCCCCTTATCTGAGCGCCTTAAAAGCGTTACACTCATACTCCTGTTTATAGCAAGGCGATCAGTGGCCATGAATTACCTCGCCCATCTGTATTTAGCTCAGCCCACTGCCGACTCCCACTTTGGCAACCTGCTCGGTGATTTTCGCCGCGGCCTGGTTCATCAACAATGGCCCAAGGCGGTGCAATTAGGTTTAGAGAATCACTTACTGGTGGACAGGTTTACCGATAAGCACAGCAGTGTGCGTGCCGCAACTAGCTTATTTTCGCCACAACGACGACGCTTCGCGCCGGTAGCATTGGATGTGCTGTTTGATCATCTGCTGATCCGTCATTGGCAAGACTTTACCAGCAACGAATTTAACGATTTTTGCCAGCAAAGTTACCAGCTTCTCAACACTCGCACCGAGCTGATGCCCGAGCGTATGCAACATGTGGTGGGGAAAATGTGCGAACAAAACTGGTTTGCTACCTATGCCGAACTCGATGGCGTTGCCCTGGCACTGGATAGGATCGCTAGCCGGATCCGTTTTCGCAATGACTTTACTGGCGCAATCGAAGATATTGAGCGCCATTTCGATGCCTTTGAAGCCCATTTTTTGGCCTTCTTCCCCGAGCTTATCACCCATGTGCAAACCCATAACCTTGAATTGGTGAACATGGATTCGAACGCCTTGCCCGCGCCATTGAAATATCGGACATAAAGTAGCCGCTCACAGAGCTAATACACAGGGCTGCAAGGCTTAGAGTTAACAGATCAAGAACATTCGAGATGAAGATGACAAAGGGCGTAAGTAAGGTTACTAAGGGCTTTATTGCTTTTTTATAGCAATTTCAATTTTTATGCTCAAAGCAAGCTAGGGGATGAAGCTTAAGAAAGCTTTAATAAAAAACGAGAGGTAAAAATAGTGGTAAAGAGGAAGGTAAACGGGTGGAGCGAGGGTGCCCCACCTGGATATGCCAGCTAATTAGATAGCTGTAACGTCAGAAGCTTGAGGGCCTTTAGCGCCTTCTTCAACGTTAAATTCAACTTGCTGACCTTCTTGAAGGGTACGGAAACCGCCTTCAGCAACGATAGCACGGAAGTGTACAAACACGTCTTTGCCGCCATCAGTAGGAGTAATAAAACCAAAGCCTTTTGCTTCGTCGAACCATTTAACTGTACCAGTTGTTTTAGACATAGTGTCTCCAAAATATTTAAATTAAATAATGTGTTGCGTTGCAACATCAGAATTGCCGAACTAAGTACTAGCTAACACGAGTGGCTTACGCTGCATAAATTCGGGTGGAACACTAACTGGGTAGAACACACGAAGAACTGAAGTACAAAAGCAAAATCGAATCTGGGTAGAACTCATCAGACGCGAGCATCCTAACACAAGGGGACGAGATCACCTAAGGTTTACGACATTTTTTTGTACAATTTTCACCCAACAAGTTCATAACCCCCATTGCCGAGCCCTTGTTACCGACTTTGCTTGGTGTTTATTATGAATCTGATATCAATGTGTTACATTAATGTTCAGGTTTAAACTTAGTTTTAACTATATCGAGTTAAACATTCCCTAACCTTAGATATAACAAGAACAAAGGACTTCTTATGCGACATCAACTTGCGGCAATGGCGCTGGGCCTATCGGCGGCTTTGTTAAGCACCACGTTAAGCGCTGCCCCTGAACCATTCGAATATCAAAAACAAGGACGAGGCATGGCATCCGAATCTAAGATGCGCGGCGTCTATGATCTGATCCCTAACCCCAGTGGCGATGCCGCTAAGGCGCGTTTGGCTATTCTCCAAGGCATGCAAAAAACCAAGGGCGTTGCCTGGCTACTGGAGCAAGAAGGCGACGGCTATATTCTGGCGCGCTGGGATTACAAGGGCCACACCATTTTTCATCGCATTGAATACAACGGCGAAGCGGTACAAATCAAATATGCAGGTGGCCTAAACGATTACCAATGTGAAAAACTGGTCGGCGATTATTGCTACAAAACACATAGAAACTATTACAAATACAACCGCTCGCTGGTCAAGCAGTTGAAAATCGCCTTGCAGGGAGTCTAAAGCATGAAAAATATAAAAAGCACCTTGTCGTCGTTATTGCTCACTGCCACCCTGAGCTGCACCTTAGTTAGTCAGGTTCACGCAGAAACAAATCAATCATTTACCATGTATGACGATCCATTGTTGTTGCAACCCTATGTCACCGAACCCGCCAAGGTGATCAAACTGGGCATGAACCAATATCAATGGCGCAGTGTTAACCAAACGCCGGACACAATCGAGGCGGAGCTGGACTACAAGGGCTACGTGCTGCGCGTCAATATCCATTACAACAGCGAAAAGATTTGGTTTGAGGCCATTTCAAGCGTTAACAATGACTGTAAAAAGCCACCTTGCGAAGTTGAGCAGCGCCATATTGACCGCTGGCGTACCGGCCTGCGCCGTGGTATTGCCAAGGCGATCACCGACTTAGCGGTGAAAGATGCCTATCAGCAAGTGTATCTGGATAAACCAGAGCCCTGAGCAATCTCGACCCCAAGGTGGCCTATAGGCCGCCTTGATTTACCTTCCTCACTTACCCGAATACATTTCAATAAATTAAAACATAGAGTTAAAAATTAAATTTTGGATGTCAGGATGACTAAATTTAGTGCCATTCTATTGCTGCTTATCTCCCTTAGCCTCAATGCCAAAGTCGCTTATGTGGCCTTGGGTGACTATCGGGTCGAATACGAATTGCGAGGCGACTCTAAAGCCACCTTGCTGCTCGAGGCCGGTGGCTCGGCCGGCCTAGAAGACTGGAACCCCATCTATGACCGGCTTACCAGCGAGTATCGTACCCTGCGCTATTCACGTATTGGTAACGGCGGTTCCACCGCGGTGCGCAAAAATTACAGCTCAGAAGAATACGCCGATGAGGCGCTGGCACTGCTTGATGCCCTGAAAATTGATGGTCCGGTTATTTATATCGCCCACTCGTATGGAGCCTATATTGCCCGTACCTTCGCCGCTCGATATCCAGAAAAAGTAGCGGCGCTAATGCTTATCGAGCCGGCGTCCGAGCATGATGTTGATATTATGCGTCAGATCGATTTAGCCAAGGCGGAGCAGGAAATAGCCGAGGTAAAGCGTGATGACATGAAAAACGGTATGTCGAATCAGTACCTCGACTTTTGGGCTAAACGTCCCTTGCCCGATCACCCGGAGATAGCCGATATTCCGGTAACGGTAATCGCCTCGATTAAGCGCTATGAAAATCCGCCGCTGTTATTTTATACCGATAAGGCCAGAGTGATGTGGGGCGAACTGCACAGAGATTGGGCGTTGGCCTTCCCGCAAGGGAAAATCGTCCTCACGGATAAAAGCTACCATTTTCCGCAACGGGATGAGCCCGAGATGGTGCTCGAGGAAATTAAGGCGCTGGTTCAGCGCACTACAAAATCAAAATAGGTATTGGGATAGGGCTGGGGTTTCAATGAAAAGTGCCACCATTCCAAGGGGTAAGGAGCGAAGCCCTGGGCCATCATTAAATCCCGCAACAAGTAACGGTTTTTTCGCTGCACCTCACTAATGCGTGGATCGTCTGTGTTCGATAAAGTATCGAACATATCAAAGGGCGAACCCATATCCAGTTCTTTGCCACTGCTGCTGTCCACCAGGGTCAAATCGACCGTGGCGCCACGACTGTGGCCAGACTGAGCGGCAATATAGCCTCCCAATAACTTATCCTTAGCTAAATTCGGATAGTACTCGTCCTTAGTTTTAATATCGTTATCATCTTCAACCCAGCGCACAAAATGATCCACCGCGCGCTGCGGCCGATAACAATCAAACACCTTTAGTGTAAGACCTCGCGCTTTGGCCGCCTGCTGCACTTGCGCCAACGCCTTAGCTGCGTTGCGCTGTAAAATGCACTTGGGCGCCTCATAACCCTCTACTTTAATGCCGACAAAATTGTTACTGCCAAAGTAGCGAATATCCATTGCTATGCTGGGGTCCAGCTCGCCCAGGGCAATAAAGTCCTCGGGCATAACATTGGTCGAGCTAGCACATGCAGAAAATAATAATGGAGCAATACAGAAGATAATCTGCTTTTTCATAAAGCCAAGCCTACTCACTTGAGAGTTGTTTATTTAACATACCCCAATTAAAACAGTGGATAAAGGCCACAGCATCCCTTGGGTTTTAACAGGCATAAAAAAATGCCGCTTACCGAGAGGGTAAGCGGCATTAAGCTGTTAACTAGGTTGGGTTAGTTAAGCTTTTTTACGGCGTAACCAGGCTAGCGGGCTAAGAAGTAATAACCAGGCTAGTGAACCTGAGCTTGATTTGCTCTCTGGCTCTGGCACTACTGTGATTTGCTCAGCAGTAATAGTTACAACTACTTCACGTGTCGTGACCATTTCGCCATCGCTTACGCTCACAGTGAAGGTATGCTCACCTTCGCTCAGGCCAGTCACATTGGTTACAGCCGAGTTTGGAGACTCAATTGTACCCGGACCTTCCCAC
>NZ_PQCE01000038.1:0-43819 GCF_002964725.1 Pseudoalteromonas sp. T1lg76 | reverse complement strand
AAGTAACTTTTCCGTCTAACTTTCCCGACCACTTTGCTCGTTGCTTTTCAGCGTTGTGCTCCGTGTCGGTGGATGCGCATTATAGGGAGATCGAAATTCAGATCAACACTTTTTTTAAAGATCTTTTCCGTTCGCTCAAAATGTAAGCAAAGAGGGCTGTTTTACTACTTAAACGACCAGATATTAGTCAATTTTGTGGAATATAAATGAAGATCCTTCCTTTAAATGTTGCTATGTGAACTAATCTGGTTAAGATAAGGCTTTTCGTTTTGTTAAATTAATGTTTACTCCATGTATATTGGTAGATCACAATGACATCAGCTAATCTAAAAACAATTATAATCACCGTTTGTAGCGCAGTTTTAGGCTACGTTCTTCTCGCTTTCGTTTTATCTACATCCTCTTTATCTGCACCATTGGCATTTGCTTTGGGTGCGGCGCTCACAGGGCTCCTGTTGTTGGTGCTTAACGGCAAAAGCAACACCGCGGCTGCAGAGGAAGCCGCAACGGATACAAAAACGCTTTATGTAGGTAATCTTCCCTACCGTGCCAATGAACATATGGTTAAAGAACTATTTGAACAACACGGCATGGTGTTTAGTGTGCGCTTATTAAAAGATAAGCATACGGGCAAACGCCGTGGCTTTGGTTTTGTCGAGGTTGCATTAAAAGACGCCGACCTAATGATCAACCAGCTTAATGATAAGGAATATCAGGAAAGAACGCTTAAGGTCAGAGAAGCGAAGCAAAAACAAGATAACGACGAATAAAAAAGAGGGCTAAGCCCTCTTTTTTATTACTTACCTGTACTCAGGTCAGTTAGATACCATCACCATCTATATGCAAACCACACTCTCGGCTTAAACCGAAGAAGCGCGTTTCTTCCTCTGTCATCCCCGGCTCAAGCTTGCGCGTGGTGTGAACATCCCCCATAGACACGTAACCCTGCTCCCACAGTGGATGATAAGGCAAGTCATGCTTGCTCAGATATTGGTAGACGTCGCGGTTATCCCATTCAATGATGGGATACACCTTAACGGTTCCCCGACTGATTTCGACAATGTTCTTGTCTTGACGGGTACTTGATTGCTGACGTCGCAGACCACTGAACCAGGTTCCCGCTTCAAGTTCCTGCAGAGCCTGAGTCATAGGCTCTACCTTATTAAGCTGGTTATAGAGCTTAATACCCCCTTCACCCTGCTCCCATAACTTGCCGTATTTGGCTTCTTGCCAGGCTGGGCTTAGCTGTGATTTATAGACCTTTAAGTTCAGCTGTAAGCGCTGCGTTAACTGGTCAATAAATTGATAAGTTTCAGGGAACAGATAACCGGTGTCGGTCAGGACCACGGGAACGTCCTGCTTTACATTGGTCACCAAATGCAACATCACCGCAGCTTGTATGCCAAAGCTGGAGGACAAAATATGCGTACCCGGCAAATTTTCCATCGCCCATTGCACCCTTTGCTCGGGGGTTTTATCGGCTAAGATGGTATTGATATCCACCAACAGAGCCTGCTGCTCGGCTTTATCAAGCGTTAATATCTGACTAAATGCGCTCATTATCTCGTCCTCACAGTACGCTTAAGCGTAAAAGTCTGTTTTTGATACCTTGACCTCGGCCACGATCCCTTGGCGGATCACAAAATCACCGAAACCTTCCGCATCATTGCGCTCACTGGCCCAGCGACCAATCAGTTCATCAAGGGCATTGAGGTACACATCTTCACCCACATTCTCCAAATAGAGTTTAGGTATACGTGTACCTTCGCGGTTGCCGCCTAAGTAAAGGTTGTATTTACCCGGACCTTTACCTACCAGGCCAGCTTCGGCCAGCATGGCACGACCACAACCATTAGGGCAGCCAACCACACGTAAGATAATGTGATCGTCAGCAACACCATGCTTAGCCAAGAGCGCTTCCGTCTTTTCAATCAGATCCGGCAAGTAACGCTCCGCTTCCGCCATGGCCAATGGACAGGTAGGCAAGGCCACACAGGCCATTGACGCCTTACGCTGCTCGGTATGGGTATCGTCGATAAGGCCATGTTCACGAGCAAGCTGTTCAATCACCGCCTTTTGCTCCGCAGGAACACCGGCAATGATCAGGTTCTGGTTAGCCGTCATGCGGAAATCACCTTGGTGGATCTCGGCAATTTTGCGACAACCAGTTTTTAAGGCCTTATCAGGGAAATCTAAAATACGGCCGTTTTGGATAAACACGGTGAGGTGATGTTTACCATCTATACCTTCAACCCAACCGAAGCGATCGCCACGGTGAGTGAATTCATAAGGACGACTTTCTTCAAACTTCACACCGGCACGTTTTTCAACTTCTGCCTTAAAGGCATCGCTGCCAAAGGTATCTAGGGTGTATTTAGTCTTGGCATTTTTACGGTTCACTCGGTTACCCCAATCACGCTGCACAGATACAACGTGCTCGGCGATGGCCAGGGTGTGCTCAAGCGGCACATAACCAAAGTCATCCGCCTTACGCGGGTAAGTATTTACATCACCATGAGTCATGGCCAGGCCACCACCAACCAAGACGTTAAAACCAACCAACTTGCCGTTTTCAGCAATGGCCACAAAGTTCAAGTCGTTGGCATGCACATCCACTTCGTTGTTCGGTGGAATGGTCACGGTCGTTTTGAACTTACGTGGCAAATAGGTTGAACCTAAGATTGGCTCTTCGGTGGTTTCCGACTTTTCACCATTTAACCAGATCTCTGCATAGGCTCGGGTTTTTGGTAGCAAATGCTCAGAGATCTTCGCCGCCCACTCATAGGCTTCCTGATGTAGTTCCGACTCCACCGGGTTAGTGGTGCACAGTACGTTACGGTTTACATCACCGGCGGTAGCTATCGAGTCAATGCCAACGCTGTTAAGCATCTGGTGCATGTCTTTAATATTCGGCTTTAAAACACCGTGAAACTGGAATGTTTGACGGGTCGTCAGTCGAATCGAACCGTACATGGTCTTTTCTTCGGCAAATTTGTCGATGGCTAACCATTGCTCCGGCTTGATGATGCCGCCGGGCATACGGGCACGCAGCATCACGTTGTGCAAAGGCTCAAGCTTTTGTTTCGCTCGCTCGGGACGAATATCGCGGTCGTCCTGCTGGTACATGCCGTGGAAACGGATCAGCTGGAAGTTATCGGCGGTAAAGCCACCGGTGATCTGATCCTTAAGATCCGCTTCTATGGTGCCGCGTAAAAAGTTACTTTCGGTTTTTAAACGCTCGTTGTCAGCAAGTTTGGCCTGTGGATCATGCTTGCTATTTGGCTTGTAATCGCTCATTTCAATTCCTACATTCGGGGCGCTGACGGGCGCTTAATAAACATCTTTTTGGTAACGGTTAGCGCTGCGTAGCTCTTTCAAATATTGCTCGGCGCTGTCATCATCTTTGCCACCCTGGGCTTTGATCACATCAACTAAGGCCTGGTGCACGTCTTTGGCCATGCGTGAAGCGTCACCACAGATATACACATGAGCGCCCTGCTCTAACCAGGCAAACAGCTGCTCGCCCTGTTCACGGATACGGTCTTGTACATATACTTTCTGCGCCTGATCGCGGCTCCAAGCCACATCAACCTTAGTCAGCAGGCCCGACTTCAAGTAGCCTTGAATTTCAGTTTGATACAAGAAATCCTGAGTAAAGTGCGGGTTGCCGAAAAACAGCCAGTTATTACCTTGCGCATCACGGGCTTCACGCTCTTGTAAGAAGGCGCGGAAAGGTGCAATACCCGTCCCCGGACCTATCATGATCACTGGCGTATTATCGTCAGCAGGCAAACGGAAATTATCATTGTGCTCGGTAAATACCTTAATGGTCGCGCCTTCTTCGGCAAATCGACCCAGATAACCAGAGCAACCACCCAGGTGCTGCTCGCCAAAACCGTCGAACTCAACCACGGCAAGAGTAAGGTGCACTTCGTCTTCCACTTCCGCCTGGCTTGAGGCGATAGAGTAAAGACGCGGCTGCACTTTGCGCAGGCTGTCTACTAGCTCTTGAGCGCTCACCTTGGCTGGGTTTTGGAAAATAACATCATAGGTTTGACGCGCTTCTATGTACTCGCGCATCGCCGCCTTATCTGCAACCAGTGCCAATAATTCGGCGTTCTCGGTCACAGCCGCGTATTTTTCCACGAAGCCAGGGTAAGACTGCGTTAGCTCTAGGCGCTCGATTAATGCATCACGTAAACTTAAAGCTTCATCGCCCAAGGTTACCTGAGTCTCGCCATCTAGCTCTAAAGTCGCTAAAACCTTATCGACCTTGGTTTCATCGTTAAGGAAATACACGCCCAATGAATCTCCAGGTTGATACTGGATATCAGAACCCTCTAAAGAGATCTCGATATGGCGCACATCTTTTGTTGAGTCGCGACCTGTGATCTTCTGTACCGTCAGCAATTCGGCGGTAAATGGATTTTGCTTGTTGTACTGGCTCGCCGCACCCGCGGTCATCGGCATGCTTACTACATTGTTATTCGTTTGTTGGGCTTTAAGGTCGGGCTCGAAAGCATCCAGGGCACCACTGATCCAAGCGTCACTGTGATCTTCATAATCCACGTCCAGGTCGACACGTTGCAGGATCACTTCGGCTCCGAGCTTAACTAAACGCTCTTCAAAATCTTTTGCAGTTTGGCAGAAGAACTCATAGCTGGAGTCACCCAAACCCAACACGGCAATTTTTACACCTTCTAATTTTGGTGCTTTTTTCGTGGCTAAAAACTCATACAGGGCTTCGGCATCTTCAGGCGGCTCACCCTCACCATAGGTAGATACCACTATGCTGATAAACTGCTCTTTCTTCAGTGCCGTCGGCTTATAATCGGCCATGCTCACTAGGTTTACTGCCAGGCCGCGTGCTTGTGCCTGCGCTTGCAATTGCGTAGCCACACCCTTGGCATTACCGGTTTGCGAGCCGTATAGGATGGTCAGAGTTGCGGCTTCGCCGGCATTGGTCGCCACGCCACCAGCTAAAGCGGCACTGTTTGCATTGCCAGCCAGATAACCACTTACCCAGGCCTGCTGAATTGGATTTAATTCGGCCACCAAACCTTGAAGTTTTTGCACCTGCTCCGGTGTAAGCGGACTTGCCGCCGCGTTCAGCTGGTTTAACAACATCTTTTTTCCTCTAACCCAAAACTACATCGCCCTTGTGCCATGCAGTGTAAAATGTGTGTTTGCCCGGCAACAAAAAAGGTCAATACCAGGCTATGGTGAGCCTGAAGCATACCTAGGTGCGAAGGCAGGAAAAAAGAATAGAATCTGCTTTGTTATTCCAATTGGTTATTAATTTCGTTTTTTTCCAACAAAAACAGTTTAAATGAATGTGTTAGATGGATGGGGAGCCCCCAATAATGGGAAGCTGATTAAATGTGGGAGTGCATACAGAGCAACAAAAAAGCGCCTTTTGGCGCTCTGTTAGTCTTCTACGGCGTAGATGGTGACTTCTATACCGGCGCCGATGGCGGAGATACGCAGTAAGGTATCGGCGCTGATCGCTTCATTAAAGCATTTTGGTGAATGCCCTGAGCTAAAGCCCAAGTCGAAGGTACGGCGCGAGCAGGTCAGCCATTGTTTTAACGCGGCCTTAGAACAAGACTCGATCAGTTCACACAATTCATTAATGGCCTTATCCGGGCTGATGGCATCGCTGTTGGCCTCAAAACGAGCCAACTGGCGGGTATCATCCTTGTCATAATGCAGCACCACGGCGCGCTTATCCAAGTCGGCAACCAGGGCACTAATGTCCTGTTGCGATTCCAGTTCAAGATCAACGTTAAGAAATTGAATGTCTGCCATCTAGTGTTTTGCTCCCGTTTACGCCACAGGCCGGTTAAGTTTAAATCTGCGCCATTGTGTCATATTGACCATTAATAACAAGGGCGTACACCGGAGTTCTCCAACCCTTGGCAATAACAATAGTGAATAAACGCCTTTTTAAACATAGTTGAACTGTTTATAAATGGGCGCCCTTTATATGCCTGCCCTAGCCTTGCGTTAGGAGCGAAAGTGCTGCTTGAGCAATTGCGCAAAGGCTTGAACCTTGGCACTGCGGTGCATTTGGTGGTGCGTTACCAACCAGATATCGTGCTGCCAATTAAGTTCCTTGGGCAACACGGGGCGCAGCTGAGGGTATAGGCGAGCCACCTCTTTTTGCATGCCGCCAATCCCCAGACCATTGACCACGGCGCGGTTGGCGTCGGATGTTTCCGACACCCGCAGGGTGATTTGCGACGCGTTAATATGCTCATCAACCCAAGCAAAGTAAGGAACCCGGCTATTAAAACCGGCTACCCCGGAAATAAAGTGATGCTGCTGCAACTCACTTAACGACTTGGGCTCCCCCATGCGTGCCAAGTAACGCTCGTGGGCAAAAAGCCCTGAATCTCGGATACACAGGTGCTGAGCAATATAGTCACCTTCGTCGGGACGCGGACCTGCGCGCACGGCTATATGCGCCTGACCATGATCGAGACGTAAGCGCTTTTGATCTAAGAGTATCTCTAACTGCACTTGCGGATGACGCTGTTGAAAAATCTCGCACACGGGCGCCAGAAGATCGATAAAACCACTGACCGTGGTCAACAACAATGAACCGCTTAATGTGGTGTCGGCGGCCATGATGCTGCTGTGCAGAGATTCAAGCTGCTCGTTAATCTGCTCGGCACTGGCAAACAGCTGGGCGCCGGTTTCTGTCACCGTATAGCCTCGGGCATGACGATGAAACAAACGGGTATTCAAGCTTTGCTCGAGATGGTTAATGCGCCTTAACACAGTGCTGTGATGCACACCTAGCGCCTGAGCTGCCGAAGTCAGGGTGCCGCGGCGGGCAACCTCAAAGGCCACCTTAATATCCTGCCAATCGCTAAACTCACTCGCCATGGCTTCGTCCTTATGTGTTTATATGCACATAAGCTTTGCGTTTTTTACGCTTTTTTGCAAGGCGATTTTCTTTTAAAGTAACCTCCAAGCACACAGCAACCATTGCCACTGCATAAGGATCACCAATATGACTAACGCAAAAATCATCGCCCTGGCGGGCAGCCTACGTAGCAACAGTTTTAACCACGCAGTTATCGCCCATGCCGCCGAGCTGGCAAGGCAGCAAGGCGCGGAAGTTGAAGTTCTATCCCTGGCCGAACTTGACCTACCTATGTTTAATGAAGACATTGAAGCCCAAGGCACACCCGCAAGCGTCAATATCCTCAAAGACAAGCTGCGCTCGGCAGATGCCATCTTGTTGGCCAACCCGGAGTACAACGGCTCTATCACCGCGGTGTTAAAAAATGCCATCGACTGGGCATCACGCACCGAGCCAGGCGCCATGCCGGCATTTCGCAATAAGGTGGTAGCCTTATTTGCCGCCTCACCCGGTGGTCTGGGTGGTCTGCGTGGCCTTAACCATGTTCGCGATATTCTCAGCGGCATCGGCGCCCTGGTACTAGGGGATCAGCTTGCCATAGGTGGCGTACATACCCTAGTTGATGAACAAGGTCAGATCAATGACGCCGCCACCAGCGAGAAAATCAATGCACTAACGGCGCAACTGGTCTATGTCACCGAGAAACTAAAGGGTTAAGCTACGGCGAAAGCGATACAGGCCAATAAGATTGCTGGTAAGGAACAGGGCCTCCATCACCATGGCGACCGGCGAGCCAGCAATCACTGCAAAGGCCAACCAAAAGCAGGTGCCGAACAACATGCTGACACGCATACGCACCTGCTCCCCCTGAAAAGCCGCATAGGTTTGCAAACAACTGCCGGCCACCGCCAATAACGACCACCAGGAATCCATTACCAAGACGCCAAGCACTAAGGCGCAAAGGATAAAAAAGCGCATCAATTGCCGGCGCTGATAGCGAATGCTGATGGCATACCGTACCGAGGCCAGCGCCATTAAGGCCGCCCCTGCCGGCTGTTGCAACAACACATAATGAATGGACGTCAATGCCGTCGAGGCGACCAAGCAGGCCAGCACATAATGACGGCGATAGAATTGAAACGACATTAAATCAAGCGCCACGGCAATGGCCGCAAGCACTTGGGAAATAAGATAATAGGTCATGCTTCCTCCGCACGCCAATAATGAACGGACGACGGCAAAAGCGCCTTAACCTTTGTTAATTGATCCCTAATCGAGCACGAATACGTGACAGGCTGACCGCGCTGATCCCCAGGTACTTAGCGACCTGATGTAAACTCAGCTGTGCCAACCAGTGGCGGCGATGTTGATAGAGATATTGATAGCGCTGCTGCGGTGTTTGCAGCAAGAGAAACGCTTCTTTGGCTTCCTTATACAACACCTGCTGTTTTAACAGTGCCAGCACCAGGGCTTGCCATTCAGGCCGAGAGAGGGCATCAATAGGCACGCGCAATACCAGGCTCGGTTTAAGCACCTCAATATTGTATTGGGCAGCACCTTGATTGATCCAAGCGCTGTATAAGAACACCAACTCCCCAGCAAAATAGAACTCTTTATAATGTTCGCAGCCCGCTTCATCCAGATGGGTCGCCACCAGCACGCCGGAAACAATAAAGTAAGCATATTCCTGCATCTCTCCCTGGCTAAGCAGGCGTTGCCCCGGCACCATGTCTAGGTAGGACTTATCCGCTGTCGCCTCTATCTGCGCTTGCAGCTGACGATTAAGCTCAGGGTTGACCTCCCCCAGTCCTTCATAAGCCATGTCGGCTCCTTTAACTTGCCGACTGGCCAGCCGACTGGGCCGCTAATTTGGCTTTAATAAAGTCGTTGTGGGTAACATAGAGCAAGTCGGCAACGCGACGCACCACGTGCTCCTCGTGTTTATCCAGCTCGCCATCCGCATAGGCCAGTTGCCACAGCAGTTGCACTATTTCCACCCTCTGCTCGGCACTGGTGTTGTCATTGATCTGTTTAGAAAAGCGGAAGTAATCTATGGCGTCGTCCAAGTCCCGGGTGGCGGCCTTGATCAGGGTATCCACCTGCTCCATATCTAGGGCAAAGTACTTTTGCAATAAAGCCTGCAAACTTGCTTGCTCTTGCGCCTGTAGCTCGCTGTCGGCGCGCATCACCTCAACCAATAGGGCGGCCACCGAGATTTTAAAATCCGGTAATCGCGGCTGCTCGGGTGTTGCCGCCAGGGACGTAAAAAACTGCTTAATATGCTCTAACATGGCAGGGCCCTCGCTAAGTGTTACACTCACTGTAATGGATACGCAGTACTGAGACAACAGGGGCGATTATGACTCTACATACACCTTTGCTGGCAAGCATGATGATATTGCTGGCAGCCAGTAGCTACGCGCAAACGCCCGAGGGCAAACGCGAGAAGCTTTATGACTTCGACGAAAAGGTACATTACTACCAAACCAAGCTGGCCGATAAGCGCTATCGCCTGGAAGTAGTGGCCGATGATTACGAGCACTTTCAACGCCAGAGTGTGTTTCTGTTGCGTCACGCACGCAAGTTGTGCCGCAGCGCAGCATTTAACATACAAGTATTTGAAGGGGTGCAGGAATATGATCGCTTCCCCACTACCCCACGCGCCTATGAACCCAATCTATTGACCGAAGTCAGCTGCGATTAGTCCGTATAACCCCAAGGCGCGGCTGGCGCTGCAATGGGCTTGGTCAGGTCAAAGTCAACGCGGAACTCACGTCCTTCGCGCACTAAGCGATAAGTGAACTTTTCAGGGTAGATATACATTTGCCAGGTATTGCCGATTGACTGGGGAATACCCTGAGCAACAAACAACTCTTTGGAATACTGATCCGCAGGGAAAGACTGCACATTGGCATAGCCGGCATCCTGGGTATGACCGCCATACATGGTTGAGGCATCGTCGGTGCCGTCTTCATGGCGGTGATCATGCTTCAGACTTAAACCACTACCGGTTTTAGTGATAATCCAGGTCCGTGACGCATCCTCGCCCACATGAAAAGGAATTTGCAATTCGCTGTCGCTACAACGGCGCACATGCATCACCAGCTTAGCCTCGCTAAAGCTGCTTGGACCGGCGTTATCAACACTCACTTCACCTTGGTAGGCCTTACCACAATGCGCTTTGAGATTGTTAAAGAAAGCATCGTGGCTGGGAATAGACACTAAAGGCGCAGGGCGTGCAGCGGCAACCGTGCTCAGACTTAATACTGTCGCACTAATGGCAAAAGCTAATTTCATGATGTTCATCCATTACAAAAATAAAGCGCCATAGTAGCGCTTTAATTATAGGTATTACGAGTTTTTGAGATTATTGCCAAGGACGCTCGACCTGCAACTGCTGCTCAAAGGCTTCAATTTGCGGATTAAACTGCTCGGTGACCCCGATAAAGTCCAGGCCGCTCAGCAGACGCTCCTTAATATCGGCGCGCACCTCAAAGGCAATGGGCGCAAAGGCCGCGCTCAGCAATTGCTGGTTTTGCAAATCAACATCTATATGCAAGGGCGTGTCGCCCTGCGCCAGGGCAAATAAGGTATCAAGCTGCTCGCTGGGCAAGGTAATGGCCAGCATCTGGTTATTGGCGCAATTATTAAAGAAGATATCGGCAAAGCTTTCGGCAATAATCACACTGAAGCCATATTGCTTTAACGCCCAGGGTGCGTGCTCACGGGATGAGCCACAGCCAAAGTTATCGCGACTAAGCAGCACGCTGGCGCCCTGATATTGCGGGTAATTAAGCACAAAGCTTGGATCCGGCTCTCCACTTTCCAGGTAACGCCAGTCGTAAAACAAGGCCTTATCAAAGCCATCGCGACTGGTGGAGGTTAGAAACTGTTTTGGAATTATCTGATCTGTATCGACATTATTCTTGTCCAAAGGGGCGACTAACCCAGTGTGAAAATAGCTCATTAGTTGGCTCCTTGAATATCGACGAAGTGGCCGGCAATGGCGGCAGCAGCGGCCATAGCTGGGCTGACCAAATGAGTGCGACCACCGCGCCCCTGACGGCCTTCAAAATTACGGTTAGAGGTGGAGGCGCAGCGCTTACCCGGCGCTAAACGATCATCATTCATGGCTAGACACATGGAGCAACCCGGCTCTCGCCACTCAAAGCCAGCGGCCTTAAAGATTCCGCTAGGCCTTCGTCTTCCGCTTGTTTTTTCACTAATCCTGAGCCGGGTACAATCAAGGCTTCAATACCAGGAGCTACCTGCTTACCGGCAACAATTTCGGCGGCAGCGCGCAAATCTTCAATGCGGCTATTGGTACAGGAGCCTATAAAGACGGTATCAACACTGACCTCGCTCAACTTTTGACCCGGCTTAAGATCCATGTATTTCAAGGCGCTGCGGATGGCATCGGCCTTGATTAAATCCGTCTCTTGCTGCGGATCGGGAATAGGCTCATTCACACCTATGACCTGCTCCGGGCTGGTGCCCCAGGTGATTTGCGGCTGTATCTGGGCAGCATCAATTTCGATAACCTTATCAAATACCGCATCGGCGTCACTGCGCAAGGTCTGCCAGTAGGCAATGGCGGCGGCAAAGTCTTCACCGCGCGGTGCAAAAGGACGACCCTCAAGGTAGGCATAGGTTTTTTCATCCGGGGCGATTAAGCCGGCCTTGGCGCCCATTTCTATACTCATATTGCACAGCGTCATGCGCGCTTCCATCGATAGTGCTTCAATGCCGGTGCCGCAGAATTCGGCGACATAGCCTGTACCACCGGCGGTGCCTAATTGACCTATCACTGCCAAGATTAAGTCTTTTGCCGTCACCGTCGGGCGTAAAATGCCATCAACTTGAATCTTCAGCGACTTGGCTTTTTTCTGCTGCAAAGTTTGAGTCGCCAGCACATGCTCGACCTCGGAAGTTCCTATGCCGTGCGCCAAGGCACCAAAGGCACCATGGGTTGAGGTATGGCTGTCGCCACAGACTATGGTGGTGCCGGGCAAGGTGATGCCCTGCTCCGGCCCCATGACATGGACTATGCCTTGGTTAATGGAATCAAGATCGTACAAGACGATGCCGAAGTCTTTGCAGTTTTGCGCCAGGGCCTGCAACTGATTACGCGACACCTCGCTGGCGGCAGCCAATGAACGGCTCTTGGTAGAAACGTTATGATCCATGGTGGCAAAGGTTTTTTGCGGGCAACGCACAGGGCGGTTTTTCTCGCGCAGACCGGCAAAGGCCTGGGGCGAGGTCACCTCATGCACCAGGTGACGGTCGATATAAAGCAAATCGGTTTGTTCGTTTAAATGGGCAACACAATGCGCCTGCCAAATTTTGTCGTATAGGGTTTGGGCCACTTGCTCGTTCCTCATTCTCGGTTAAATTCGCTCAACAATGGCCTTGGCCACATCTTTGGTGCTATAGCCCGCGTGCGGGAAGATATCCGGGGTGCCGACACCGGCGGCCACCGCTTCGGCCACCGCTTTTTCAATGCGCCGCGCCGCTTCGTCCTGGCCCAGGGAGTAACGCAGCATTAACGCCGCACTTAAAATCTGCGCTATGGGGTTGGCAATACCCTGACCGGCAATGTCCGGGGCCGAGCCGCCGGCAGGTTCATACAGACCAAAGCCAGATTGATTCAGACTTGCCGAAGGCAGCAAGCCCATGGAGCCGGTGATCATCGCGCATTCGTCGGAAAGGATATCGCCGAACAGGTTATCGCACAGCAACACATCAAATTGGCTGGGCTGTTTAACCAACTGCATGGCGGCGTTATCTATATAGATGTGGTCTAAAGTGACATCCGGGTAATCGCGACTCACCTCATTAACCACCTCACGCCATAGCACGCTGGTTGCCAACACATTGGCCTTATCCACCGAAGTCACATGATTTCGACGCAGGCGCGCGGCATCAAAGGCAAAACGGGCGATGCGCTCGATTTCTTCACGGGAATAAGTCTGGGTATCAAACGCCGCTTCCTGAGCACCCGTGCCACTGCGACCCTTTTCACCAAAATAAATACCGCCGGTCAGCTCGCGCACGCATAAAATATCGAAACCGTTGGCACTGATATCCTGGCGCAGCGGTGAGGAATGACTTAACGCCGGTAATAGTTGTGCCGGGCGCAGGTTACAGAACAAGCCAAAGTGTTTGCGCAGCGGCAACAAGGAAGCTCGTTCCGGTTGTTGTTCCGGCGGCAGGCCTTCCCATTTAGGGCCGCCAACGGCACCAAATAAGATGGCGTCGGCACGCTCGCAGGCTGTTAGCGTGTGCGCCGGCAAGGCTTCACCAAATTCATCTATGGCACAACCGCCAACCGCATGATGCGCCAGGGTTAGGGAAAACCCGAATACCTCACTGGTGGCCGCCAAAACCTGCTCGGCCGCCGCCATGACTTCCGGACCTATGCCGTCACCCGCTAATACGGCGATACTATAACTTTGTTGACTCATCCTGCTTTCCTTTGTTGCTTTAAGCTCGACACCTGTTGGGCTCGATAAATAATGTTGTACACACGCACCATGGCATGCACCGAGGCTTCGACAATATCTGCCGCCAAGCCTGCGCCGTGATAGGTACGCCCTTGATATTTAGCAATAATATCCACCTGACCCAAGGAGCTGGCGCCCTGACCTGTGGCGTCCAGGTTGTATTCGATTACATCCACATCCATGCCGGTTAAGCGCGCTAAGGCAGCAAACGAGGCCTCGACCGGGCCATTGCCCGTAGCCGCTTCTTGTTTCTGCTCGCCGGCCACACTAAGGCCGATAGTCGCAGTAGCCACGGATTGGGAGTTTGAAGTGGCATTGACATACTGCAATTGGTAATGCTCATCCTTATCGCGGATTTGATTAAAGTAGATCATCGCTTCCAGGTCGTAGTCATAAACCGTGCCTTTTTGGTCGGCCAGCTCCAAGAAGCTGGTATACAAGCTGTCCATATCATAGTCATCGCTATGATAGCCAAGCTCGCTTAGGCGGTGCTCTATCACATGACGACCGGAGCGCGAGGTCATATTTAACTGGTTGCTGGGCACGCCGACGCTTTCCGGTGACATGATTTCATAGGTATTTTGCGCTTTTAGGACGCCATCCTGGTGAATACCCGAGCTATGGGCAAAGGCGTTTTCGCCAACAATGGCTTTATTAGGCTGCACCGGCATATTGCATATTTTCGCCACCTGACGTGACGCCCGGTAAATCTCCTCGCTACGAATATCCGTATGCACCTTAAGGTGGTCCTGACGCATCTTCATGATCATCGCCACCTCTTCCAAGGAGCAGTTACCGGCGCGCTCTCCTATGCCGTTAACAGTACATTCGATTTGGCGCGCCCCCGCTTGCACCGCAGCAATGGAGTTGGCCACAGCCAAACCCAAATCATTGTGACAGTGCACGCTTAAGCGTGCCTTATCTATGTTTGGCACATGGTTCATTAAATGATGGATCATCGCCGCATACTCATCCGGGGTGACGTAACCCACGGTATCCGGCAGGTTAATGGTGTTGGCGCCAGCGGCTATGGCCTGCTCGACGATGCGGCATAGGTGATCATGAGGCGTGCGCCCGGCATCTTCACAGGAAAATTCCACATCATCGGTGTAGTTACGGGCTTGCTTAATGGCCTTCACCGCCATAGCGGTAGCATCATCCAAAGACATTCGTAACTTATGTTCTAAATGCAGTGGACTGGTGGCGATAAAGGTATGAATACGCCCCTGCTGCGCCGTTTTTAAAGCCTCGCCGCAAGCTTCAATGTCTTTAGCTACCGCTCGTGCCAAACCGCAGATAATCGGCCCCTTTACTTCGCTGGCAATGCGCTGCACGGCACGAAAATCGGCGGGACTGGAAACAGGAAAGCCCACCTCCATCACATCAACATTAAGGCGACTGATAGCATGAGCGAGCTGCAGCTTGTCATCTTCGGTCAAACTTGCCTTTAGCGCCTGCTCACCATCGCGTAAGGTGGTGTCAAAGATCCAAACCTTGTCTTGCATATTCTGTCCTCATCCTCAGTGCCCAATGCCAAAAATTAACCCGTTAGAAATAAAAAACCCCGCTCAGTGCGGGGTCTTATTCAAAGTCTGTGTCACACACAGCCAACGCGCTACGCCCCGCAGTCTTGCTCTAGGAGCAGCAGGTTGAGTAAGCGAGTAATTGACTGAGTAGTGTGCATCATGGGTATTCGTTCGTTTGTAAGTTGGCTATTTTTTAACACTAACCAAGGGGCAGAAGCAAGCATAAAAAATCCAACAAAAAGGGATTTTAAGCTGGGTTTAAGGAAAATAATTCCAAGAAAAAACAAAAAGTGGAATATAAAAACCAAGATAAGAAGGAAAGGCACAGAGGCTAACTCTGCGCCTGGGGATCTCTGCGTATATTATTTTATTTTAATGGCTGGGTTTATTTGCTGTTTTTTTGCGCGTAATGATACCCGCCGAAGGAAATATATCTAAGCTGCCACTGCAAACGCTCTACCAGCTCCTCGCGGGCCTGACCTTCTAAATCCAGTGCTTCCGCTCCTGAGGTAAAAACGATTGTCACCATGGCCTCGGCCTGCATATAGGCATGATGGCTATCACACTGGGTTTCGCCTTCAAGATAATGAGCCAGCTCCAAAATAAAGTGTTTAATCTCGCGAGCAACGGCGGAACGAAATGCTTTCGAGGTACCCGAGCGCTCCCGCAGCAGCAGTCGAAACTGGTTGGGCTGGTTGTCGATAAACTCCATAAAGGTGAGCACTGAGGTGGAGATCACACTGCCACCACTGGCAATACGACGACGCGCCTGGCGCATCAACTGGCGCAGGGTTAAACCGGCTTCATCAACCATGGTCAGACCCAGTTCGTTCATGTCTTTAAAATGGCGATAGAAGGACGTCGGGGCAATACCTGCTTCACGGGCCACCTCACGCAAACTGAGGTTAGAAAAGCTATGCTCAGCACTCAATTGGTTAAAGGCCGCCGCAATTAATGCTTGACGGGTTTTCATTTTTTGCTGGGCACGAACTCCGGCCATGGTTGCTACCTAAGCTGATAAAAACTCAAGTCTAATACTTGACGCTAAGAGATTGAACCTCTATTTTAGCGTACACTTGTACGCTGAGATTTTTTATAAATGAAAAAACCCCCTCTTTTATGGCTCAATGTGCTGTTTTTCAGCCTATCTTTTTTGGCCGCTATTACCCTTGTTCCCTGGTACGGTATAACCCAGGGTTACAGCGCTTCTCATTGGTGGGCCTTTGTTGCCTGTATGTTTTTTGCCGGTCTTTCAATCACCGCCGGCTACCACCGTTTATGGGCTCATAAAGCCTATGAGGTGCACCCAGTCATTGAAGTTATCTTTGCCCTCGGCGGCGCCTTTGCTCTGCAAAACAGTGCCTTGCACTGGAGCAGTGACCACAGGGTACACCATGGTCAGGTCGACGATCCGGAGAAGGACCCCTATGCCGCCACCCGAGGTTTTTGGTACAGCCATATTGGCTGGATGCTGCGCGATTACCAGGGTGAGGCCTACAGCAACTACAACAACGCCCGCGACCTGCAACGCAACAAGGTGGTCATGTGGCAACATAAGCATTATATGAAGTTGGTGATCTTGATGAATATCGGCCTGCCCCTGCTGCTCGGGGTTCTTTTTGGCGACATCATCGGCATGCTGTTACTGGCGGGCTTACTGCGTCTGGTGTTATCTCAGCACTTTACCTTCTTTATTAACTCCCTGGCCCATATCTGGGGTTCGCGTCCTTATACTCAAAAAAATACCGCCCGTGATAATGGCTTGCTGGCGCTGCTTACCTATGGCGAGGGTTATCATAACTTCCACCACATTTTTGCCAGCGACTACCGCAATGGCATTCGTTGGTGGCACTACGATCCAACCAAATGGATGATCCGCACCTTCGCCTATGTGGGGCTGGCGAAAAAACTTAAACGCACACCCATAGAACGCATCGAGCAGGCCAAGGCGCAAACCTTATTGACTAAAACCAAGGTCGAACTTGCCGCTAAGGAAGTCGCTCATGATAAACTGGCGCTATTGCAAAACGAGTACGAAGTATTGCTGAAAAAACTGCAGCATTTTTGTCAGGTACAGAAGCAGGTGCTTGAAGCAAAAAAGAATTCGATGCTGCAACAATGCGAAAAATCCGCTTTAATGAAGCAATATCATGAACTAGAAGATGCTTGGCAAACACAAAAGCAGGCCTGGTTGGCGTTAAATGCACGCTTACTAAAGGCGTATAGCTAAGAGCAGATTGCCGGGTTTAAAAGGGTAAAGGAGTGAGCGTGGCCAAACAAACCACAAGTAAGAAGAAGCCCGAGGCGGCATACCAGTATGACGCCATTATTATTGGTACAGGCCCTGGGGGTGAAGGCACCGCCATGAACCTGGCCAAAAGCAATAAAAGGGTGGCAGTGATCGAACGCCAGCGCGCAGTCGGTGGTGGCTGCGTGCATTGGGGAACCATTCCTTCCAAGGCTCTGCGCCACTCGGTCAGCCGTTATATCGAATACAAGGCCAACCCCTTGTTCCATATCTCAGAGCGTCCTAGCCGCCTGACCTTTGGTGATATTCTACGTCATACCAGCGCGGTGATCTCTAAACAGTCGAGCTTACGCAGCAGCTTTTATGAACGCAACCGCATCGACCTGTATCAAGGTGATGCTAGCTTTATCGATCAGCATACGGTTCAGGTGCAACATCAGGACGGGTCAATCGAGCAACTAAGCGCGCCAACCATAGTGATAGCCACTGGCTCACGCCCCTATCGTCCGGCGGAAATCGACTTTAATCATCCCCGCGTCTATGACAGCGACACCATTTTAAATCTGCAACACGATCCACAGCGCATTCTAATTTACGGCGCAGGTGTGATTGGTTGTGAGTACGCTTCTATTTTCAAAGGCTTAGGCACCAAGGTTGATCTGGTTAACACCCGTGATCGCTTACTGGCCTTTATGGATGACGAGATTTCCGATGCCCTAAGCTACCACTTTTGGAACAGCGGCATATTTATTCGCCACAATGAAGAATTCGATCGCGTAGAAACCCGCGACGACGGCATCATTATGCATATGAAGTCGGGCAAGCGGGTCAAGGCCGACTGCCTGCTCTTTGCCAATGGCCGCACCGGTAACACAGACACCTTAAACCTGGCAGCGGTAGGCTTAAAGGCCGACAGCCGTGGCCAACTTAAGGTTAATGAGAGCTACCAAACCGACGTCGATAATATCTATGCGGTCGGCGATGTCATTGGTTACCCCAGCTTGGCCAGCGCCGCCTTTGACCAGGGGCGTATTTGTGCCGATGCCATAGTCAAAGGGGAATGTAACGAAAAGCTGATCATAGATATCCCCGCCGGCATCTACACCATTCCGGAAATGAGCTCGGTAGGTAAAACCGAACAGCAGCTTACCGCCGCCAAAATTCCCTACGAGGTAGGTCGGGCCCAGTTTAAACACCTGGCTCGGGCGCAAATTGCCGGCACAGATGTGGGTAGCCTAAAGATTCTATTCCATAGCGAAACCAAGGAAGTCCTAGGGGTACACTGCTTTGGTGAGCGTGCCTCGGAGATAGTGCATATCGGTCAGGCCATTATGGAGCAGAAAAATGGTGGCAATAATGTCGAGTACTTCGTCAATACCACCTTTAACTACCCGACTATGGCCGAAGCCTACCGGGTGGCGGCACTAAACGGGCTTAATCGTTTAGTTTGATATAGATTAAGAAAATACCCTTTATAAATACAAAAATGGGCCTTGTGCCCATTTTTTAGCATTCAGCCCTTGTTCAACTGTAAAATTATTGTAAACTCGGTGATATAATAAGAAAAAGTTAGGAAAAGGGAATGAAAATACGTGCTTTTGGTCTTTGTGCAGCATTAAGTCTGGCAAGTTTCGCCACATTCGCCGATTATTCCAGCGCGCAGAAAGATCTCCAAAATAAAAATTTCGACGCCGCCTTCTCTGAATTTAAAAAGCTCGCCGAGCAGGGGCACCCCCAAGCCATGTTCGAGCTGGCCAAGATGTATGAGCAGGGCCTTGGAGCCCCAGCCGATATCTACAACGCTTTTTCTTGGTATATGCTCGCCCTGGATTACGGTAACGACGACGCCAAAGATCGCTATCGTGATATCCGCAGTACTGTCCCCTCTCGTAAAGACGGGAAAGACCACTACAAGGCATTGTCATACAAATTCGGTTATGACAAACACCAGCAAACCCTGGCGCCCATTGAAGATAAATCCGGCCACGATGCTCGCTATATTTCGGTTAAACAAAAGGTAAATCCGGAATATAACGATGAGGGCGGTATTCAAAGCGCCTGGGCTACGGTGAGCTTTGACGTTAACCAGCAGGGTCATGTTATAAATGAGCGGGTGATCGCCTCCTTCCCGAAAGGAGTAATAGATGACGCCGCCTTAGCCGCTATTACCCAGTGGCAATACAATGTACCTAACGACTACAGCGGCGAACCGCAAGCTGTGTTCGACCTAACTCACACCTTTGAATTACAAAGCAGCCAGAACAATTATCGCCGTGAATATAAGTCACAATTGGCGGAGTATTCACAAAAGCTTAAAGCGCTCGCCGTTCAAGGTAATAACTACGCCCAGGCTCGCTACGCCATGATGCTGGAAGCCGGCTTAGTGGACAACAGCGATGAGCATTACCTGGATTGGTACTACCGCGCTGCCATTAACGGCAACTATGACGCGCAATTATGGTTGGTTCGTTGCTTTGAATACGGCACTGCCTGTAAAGCCGATAAACAAAAGGCTTATAACTGGTTGGAAGTAGCCAGCCACAGCGGTAACGAGCGCGCTCAATATCAATTGGCCAACAAGCTGCTCGACTATGAAACTGTGCATTATGACCTGGATAAAGCGGCGAAAATTCTTAAACAAGCCACGCATCAGCAGTATCTGCCGGCGATGATCGCCTATGCCAAGCTGCTTGCTTTTGCCGATAAGGAATCGATCCGCAACTATGAAGAAGCGGTAAAATACGCCGAGCTTGCTCGCGCCGAAGCACCGGATAACCCGGTCCTGCTTTCCGTACTGGGTGTTGCCTACAGCGAACTGGGACGCATGCAGCAAGGTGAAAAATACCTGCGCCAGGCATACGACGAAGCCAAGCGCCGTAACTGGCCAACGCAGAATTACCTGGAGCTGATGGAAGGCCGTGCCTCCATGATGGCCAACGGCACCAGCCTGATTTACTAAAGGCAGCTAACAGACACAAAAAAGCCCGCAACTGCGGGCTTTCTTATTTAGGCTGTACTTACTTGTGGTATTGCGCACTTAGCTCATGTACGGCATTGATAAAGGCACCGGCGTGCTCAGGATCAACGTCCGGGGTAATACCATGGCCTAGGTTGAATACATGACCACTGCCATGACCAAAACCGGCCAAAATCGACGCTACTTCTTCACGAATGCGCTCAGGTGAGGCATGCAGCATGGATGGATCCATATTACCCTGCAGTGCCACCTTGTCGCCTACACGGCGCTTGGCATCGGCAATATCTATGGTCCAATCCAGACCTATGGCGTCACAGCCGGTCGCAGCAATCTTTTCGATCCACTGACCACCGCTCTTAGTGAACAGGGTGACCGGTACCTTGCGGCCATCGTTTTCACGAATTAAGCCATCAACGATTTTGTGCATGTAACGCAGTGAGAACTCTTCGTAGTCACGCGGGCTTAATACCCCACCCCATGAATCAAAAATCATTAAGGACTGCGCACCGGCTTTTACCTGCGCATTCAGATAGCTGGTAACCGAGTCGGCCAGCTTGTCTAGCAACAAGTGAAGCGTTTTAGGCTCAGCAAAGGCCATTTTCTTAATTTTACCGAAGGTTTTGCTCGAACCGCCCTCAACCATGTAGGTCGCCAGGGTCCAAGGTGAACCAGAGAAACCGATTAAAGGCACTTCGCCCTTAAGCTCGCGACGAATGGTGCGAACCGCGTTCATCACGTAGCCCAGCTCGTCTTCCGGATCGGGAATGGCGATCTTAGCAACATCTGCATAACTCGTTACCGGGCGCTCAAATTTAGGGCCTTCACCGGTTTCGAAGTACAGTCCCAAGCCCATGGCATCAGGAATGGTCAGAATGTCGCTGAACAGAATCGCCGCGTCCAAAGGATAACGACGCAATGGCTGTAAAGTTACCTCACAAGCGAGCTCGGCATTTTTACATAAGCTCATAAAGTCCCCGGCCTGAGATCGGGTAGCGCGATACTCTGGCAAATAGCGACCGGCTTGACGCATCATCCATACCGGCGTTTTATCAACGGGCTGTTTAGCTAAGGCACGTAAATAACGATCATTTTTCAATTCGCTCATGGCGTAACTCTTTCGGTTCAAATTTTAGTTGGGCGGGATTCTACCATAACCTAGATTCACTATGATGAAATAGATCATGGAAATGCACATTTGTGCATCAGCAAATGTGAAGCTTGATAAAAAAATGTAAATTTTTTTGTTAAAAGAACTTGCAACGCTTATACGACCTTGGTATAACTAATGCCGTTCTAGAGAATAATAATAAAAAGTTAGAACAAACATAATAAAAAGAAGCTCGTACAACGAGACTGCTAAAGAAATTCGGCCACCCTTGCGGTGGCTTTTTCTTTTCCAGCGCTTTATTTCTCTAACCTGCCTGATAACAATCATCCGACCTCCGCCCTGTAATAATCTGAAATAATAATTGTGAAAAATAGGTTGACCTTTGCCTCAGATTTCCCTTTTATAGAAGGTAACGCCAGCGAGGTTAGGAGAGCAATGATGTTATCGCAATTGGAAAAAGCACAACAAAAATGGGGTGGTAGCCATAGCGTCATCGATAAGTGGTTAACCGACCGCCAGGAACTATTGGTGCAGTACTGCGGCCTAGCGGGTCCGGCGCACCATGGTAAGCATGATCAGGCATTACCGGAGCAAGCCAATATCCAGAGTTTTTGCCAATTACTGATGGACTACCTCTCAGCCGGCCATTTTGAAATCTACGACGACATAGTTAAGCAATGCGAAAGCCGCGGCGAAGACAGTCTGAAATTAGCGCGCTCCTTGTATCCGCAAATTTCCGCCACCACAGATATCGCCCTCGACTTTAACGATAACTACGCGGAAACCAAAAGCGACGATTTACTTGAGAACTTCGATAAAGACCTATCGCAGCTCGGCGAAGCACTGAGCATTCGCTTTGAATTGGAAGATGAGTTGATCCACAACCTCTACACCAATCACACTTAATTCAATACACAAAAAAGCCCCGCTCATTGAGTGGGGCTTTTTTTTGCGTTTATGCTTGTGTGCGGCAGTGTTGACCACCGCACAACAACTAACCCTGATTACTCAGCGTCAGTCTTTTCCGCTTTAACGATCTCAAGCAGCTCAACTTCGAATACCAGCGTTGAGTTAGCAGGGATCTTACCTAGGTCACGCTCGCCGTAAGCAAGCTCTGAAGGAATAGTGAACTTGTACTTAGAGCCAACAGGCATAAGTTGTAGACCTTCAGTCCAGCCAGGGATAACGCGGTTAAGCGGGAAGCTGGTAGGTTCGTTACGAGAGTAAGAGCTGTCGAACTCGGTACCGTCAATCAAGGTGCCTTTGTAGTGTACCTTAACCGTGTCGGTTTCAGCTGGCTTGTCGCCTTCGGCAGCCGTCAGCACTTCCCACTGTAGGCCAGACTCAGTTACCGTCACGCCTTCTTTCTTAGCGTTATCGGCTAGGTATTTTTCACCTTCTTCTTTGCTCTTGGCTGCAGCGGCTTTCGCTTGCTCTTGCTGCTTAGTACGTACTGACTCATCAAGAGTAGTTAGCACTTCACGAATTTTCTCTTCGTCTAGCTTGGCTTCACCGGCTAGCGCATCTTTAAAACCACGTAGCAATAGCTCTTGGTCAAGCACGATACCCAGCTCTTTTTTGTCCGCTAGATCTTTGTTTAGGAAAGTACCCACAGAGGCACCAATACCATAAGCCTGTTGCTGAGCTTCAGTTTCTAGTTTTACTTCTTTTACTTCTTGCTTAGCTGCTTCTTGGTTACACGCTGCAAGGGCTAGTACTGATGCCGCTACAAGCGATAGCTTAATTGTTTTTTTCATATCTATCTCCGGCAACATAGGGTTGCCAATTTAAGGTTACAAAACTAAATTTTGATTAACAGACCTTAACCCGTAAAGCCCATTTTTCCAACTCCAGCATGAGGCTGTTTTTCAAATTACTTTAATGAAATAATTAGAAAAACAACCTTGAGTTGCGACCCTAGTCTAACTGCTTGAAGCAACAGAGTTAAGGGACACGTGCAAATTTATGATAATAATTTGCACACTAGTCGTTACGGCCTTGTGAAGCCTGATTGTCGCCCGTCAGCCGCAGCAATTCTATGCTGTTAAACAGCACCCACACGCCGCCATATAAGAAGGCGGTCGTTATAGCCTGGTGTCCGGGATAGACATGGTGTCATCACCTGCAACAATCAAGTCAGGGCGCTGAAATTTCAATGGTACTTGAGTGAAGATGAACAGAATCTGGTTATCGCCCTGGATATTTACGCCGATAACAGCACGGCAGCAAATGCCAAGCAGGGGTTCGGGAGCTGACAACAGGTGCACAGCACAGTAATTTGCAGTATATTGCCTGCCAGAAAATGTCCAACGCTGTGGAATATCCTCTGCAGCAAACGCGTGTTGGATTATCAGGTTGCGGCCAGCCGTTGCCTTAACGAACAGAATCAACTGAGCACCTAAAGTTCCAGTGCTCGGTCCGAGTATTTTGAGATTAAGAGAAGCCCATGAACCACTTAGAAGCACGTATTGAAAGTCTCGAGGCCAAGGTGGCGTTTCAAGACGAGACCATAGATATACTGAATGATGAGCTTAAGGCGCACCAACAGCAGATGGCGAAGATGCGCCGTCAGATGGAGCTATTGGGCGAGAAGTTCCGTGAAGTGCAAAGCAGTTCGACAATGATGCCGCAGGAGCAAGAGCCGCCCCCGCCGCACTACTAACAAACCCTAAGCTTATTCTGGTTTAAAAACGCCGATCACCTGCTCAAACTGACGTGTTGAGGCTTGTACGGCGTTTTCCGGCTGGGTCATGATATGACCGCACTCAACACACTGCACTTTTTCCACATCATGTTCTTTATACAGCATCATGGTATCCATTTGCTGACACTCGGGACAACTGGCCCCGGCAATAAAACGCTTTTTCTGTTTCATACTCTCAACCCCTTGGCCGAAAACACCCGGCTTTAAAGCGCCAGTTTATCATAAAAACTTTCCCGCTAGGACAAGGACTCCATGATATGATATCGGCCATTATTCACACCATGCAGTAACTATGATTCAAATCAGCGACATCGAGCTTTTACGCGGCCCAAAATGCCTGTTAAAAAATGCCAGTGCAACCCTCTTCCCACAACATAAAGTGGGCTTAGTGGGCAGTAATGGCTGTGGTAAATCGAGCCTGTTTGCCCTGCTTAAAGGCGAACTGCAACTCGATGCCGGTGAAGCCAAAATTCCCAAGGAATGGTCCATAGCCTCGGTTAAGCAGGAAACTCCGGCGCTGGATATCAGCGCCCTAGAGTATGTGTTGCAGGGCCATCCGCAATACTATGCGCTGCGCACCGAGCTCAAAGCAGCGGAACAAAGTGGCGACGGCGATACCCAGGCCAGGGTGCACCAACAGCTGGAATTGATGAAGGGTTACAGCATTGAGGCCAAGGCCGGAGAGCTGCTGCACGGTTTAGGCTTTTCCAATAATCAAATTGATTACTCGGTCAGCGACTTTTCCGGGGGCTGGCGTATGCGCCTCAACCTGGCGCAGGCGCTGATCCGCGATGCCGACCTGCTGTTGCTCGATGAACCGACCAACCACTTGGATCTCGATGCCGTGTACTGGCTCGAGCGCTTTTTGCGTGCCTACAGCGGCACCCTGGTACTTATCTCGCACGACCGAGAGTTTCTAGATGCCGTGGTCGGTGAAATCTGGCACATAGATCAACAGCTGATCAATGTGTACAAGGGCAATTACTCCCAGTTTGAACGCCAAAAGGCCGAGCGTTTGGCCCAGCATCAGGCGCAATTTGTTAAACAACAGGAACAAATTGCCCATTTAGAAAAGTTTATCGCCCGCTTTAAGGCCAAGGCCAGTAAGGCCAAACAGGCCCAAAGCCGGGTTAAGGCCTTAGAGCGCATGGAAAAGCTGGCCCCAGCCCATGTCGACTCACCGTTCGACTTTAGCTTTGCCGAGCCCGATGCCCTGCCCAATCCCTTGATCGCCCTTGATGGCGCCCAGGCCGGCTATGGCGACACCACCATTTTGCACAGCATTAAGCTCAACCTGGTACCGGGTAGCCGCATCGCCCTGCTCGGTCGCAATGGTGCCGGTAAATCCACACTGATCAAATTACTGGCTCAAGAGATCAAACCTCAGGCCGGTGAGGTGTTTTATCACCAGGGCCTCAAGGTGGGTTACTTTGCTCAGCATCAGTTGGAAGCCCTGGATTTAGAGGCCAGCCCGGTGACCCACCTGCAACGCCTGGACCCGCAGGCCAGCGAGCAGTCGCTGCGTGATTTCCTTGGCGGCTTTGCCTTTATCGGCGATAAGGCGCTGGAGGCGGTAGCGCCCTTCTCCGGCGGCGAGAAAGCCCGCCTGGTGTTGGCCATGCTGGTCTATCAAAAGCCAAACCTGCTGTTACTGGATGAGCCTACCAACCACCTGGACTTGGAAATGCGTCATGCCCTGGTTATGGCATTGCAAGGTTTTGAAGGCGCCATGGTGACGGTATCGCACGACCGCCATCTGTTAAAGAACACCGCCGATGAGTTTTATCTGGTCGACAGCGGCGAAGTGAGCCAGTTTGGTTATGATCTCGATGCCTATTACCAATGGCTGCTTAAGGCCAATCAGGCGGAAAAACCTGCACAAAACAATGAAGATAAGGCCCATTCTAGCGCCAACCGCAAGGAGCAAAAGCGCAAGGAAGCCGAGTTTCGCAAGCAGGTGCAGCCGCTGAAAAAAGCCATTGAGAAGCTGGAGAAGCAGCTTGATAAGCTCAGCCCACAGCTAAGCGAGATAGAGCAGCAGCTCAGCGATAACAGCCTGTATGAAGAGCAGCATAAGGAAAAGCTCAAACAATTGCTGGCACAGCAAACCGAGGCGGCAAAACAGCAGGAGCAGGTGGAAGAAGAATTGCTGGAGCTGATGACCGAGCTCGAAGAGCAAGAGCAGGCCTTTTATGAGCAAGATTAGCGCCGCAGAGTTTTGGCGCTTTAGCCTGACTGTGTACGCCAACCCCCAGGTGCAAAAAGCCCTGTTGCAGTGGCAGGACGAGTACGACCTGAATGTCAATCTCTGCCTGCTGCTGGCCTATTTAGACTGCCACCAGCAAGCCCTGGACTCTTCCCAGTTGCAAGCGCTGCAAACGGCCATGACGCCCTTTAACCAGCTTGCCCTTAAACCCCTGCGCCAGGTGCGCGCCGAGGTTAAGGCGCAGCAGGGGTCCTTGCACGACTACCCGGCACTGCGCCAGCAGTTACTCGACCTCGAACTGCAATTTGAACGCCAGCAGCAAATGCAGTTGGTACAGGCCTGTAACACCCTGAAACTGCGCTCTGAGAGTAAGGTCAACAACCTGGCTTTGTATCTACCCAGCTCCCTACTGCCGCTAAATGCTGATCTGGATCAAGCTCTGCACGCAATCACAGACTAACCCTAAAATAACCTTGATCTAGGTCATATTGCCACCGGCTCGGCTCTCCTACACTAGCCATATCAAAGGAACAGGAGACGCCATCATGCAAGTATTCTTTCGCGACTTTTTCTCAGACCCGGTGCTGTTTATGTCTTTTGGCATACTGACTGTAGTGATTTTACTTTGCTTGTTCTATGTGGGCTATTTCGTGAAGAAAGTCATGGACGCCGAGGTTCCTGAAGGAAACTAATTACCCCGCCACGGGTCAAGCTTATACGCCCTTGGCTACCAACCAAATTAAGCACGACGCACAAAGCCTCCTCTAATCTTGCATTAGCGGAGGCTTTATTTTTATGCGATAAAAATGAGCATGTCGCCAAACTTTGTTACTATAGTGCGCGATGTATTCTGATTTTGTTGGTAAATATTCAGTGAGTAACCACTTTACCCCTGCCTGGTGGATGCCCGGCCGCCACCTGCAAACCATTTTACCGCGCTTTTTTCGCCCCGGTTTTAAGGTGAATGTCAGCCGCGAAATCATCACCACGGAAGATGATGACTTTCTCGATCTTGCCTGGGCACAACCGGCCCAGCCGGATAAGCCACTGGTGATCATCCTCCATGGTCTGGAGGGTAATATCGACAGCTTTTATGCCAAGGGCATGATGCTGGCGTTGCAAGCGACAGGGATGGATGCGGTGCTGATGCATTTTCGCAACTGCTCCGGCGAACCAAACCGACAAACCCGCGCCTATCACAGCGGCGAAACTCAGGATTTAGGCTTTTTTATCCGCACTCTGCAGCAACGTTTTCCCGGACGTGCCTTAGCGGCGGTCGGCTTTTCACTCGGCGGCAACGTCCTGGCCAAATACCTGGGTGAGCAGCGCGAGCACAGTGGTCTTAAGGCCGCGGCGGTGATCAGCGCCCCTCATGATTTATCCAGCTCCTGTCAGGTGATCCGCAAAAGCCTGGGCAAAATTTATCAGCACTACCTGCTTGGCCGCATGAAAAAGTCCATGACCCGCAAGCTGCCGCACTTAAAAGGCGCGCTTGATATGAGTGCCGAGCAGCTCAACAGCATAAATGACCTGTGGCAGTTTGACGATATGATCACCGCGCCCCTGCATGGTTTTAACGGCGCCGAGGATTACTACCAAAAAAGCAGTGCCAAGCCCTATCTTAAGCATATTGCCACCCCGACCCTGATAATTCATGCCGAAGACGACCCCATGCTGGCAACGCCGGCGGTACCGCGTCCGCAAGATGTCTCCGCCGCCGTTGATTTACGCGTATCGGCCAAGGGCGGGCATGTGGGCTTTATCAGTTGCAGCGGCTGGTTTAAACCGGAATTTTGGTTAGAGCAAACCGTACCCCAATACTTCTTAGAGCAATTAGAAAACGCATGATCATTCCCTACCAAGAATTAAGTAAAGAAGCACTTACCAACCTCATAGAGCAATTTATTCTTCGCGAAGGCACCGACTATGGTGAAACCGAGGTGGACAAGGAAACGAAAATCGAACAGGTGCTTGGCCTGATAAAAAGCGGCGAGGCACTGATCGTTTACTCGGAACTCCATGAAGAAGTAAACATTATGAGCGCCCAGCAGTTTAAGCAAATGCAGGCCGAGGAAGGCGACTATCACATTGATAGGGATGAGTTTTAATCGGGGCTGGCAAATACCAGCCCGTACCACTACCAGCATTTTTCGCTAACCAAACTCACCCGCGGCTGTTATGCTGATCACCTAAAGCAGCAGCCCACTCAGCCAACAAGGAATGTGTATGCCGTTAATCGCTCAAACCCCTGAACCGCCCTACTACACGGTTATTTTTACCTCGGTGCGCACCGAGATAGATGAAGGCTATGGCGACACCGCCACCCGCATGGTAGAGCTGGCCGAGCAACAGCCCGGCTTTTTAGGCGTCGAATCTGCTCGCGAGGAAGTGGGCATCACCGTCTCCTACTGGGCCGACCTGGAATCGATAAAAAACTGGAAGCGCAATATGGAGCACCTTGCAGCGCAAAAGCTTGGACGCGAAAAATGGTATGCGTCATTTAAGTTGCGTATAGCTAAAGTCGAGCGGGATTATGGGATGTAAGTAACAACCTCGAGGATTGGATTAAACATGGAAGTGGAAAACAAAACGAACAAGACGAGGAAATCAAAAGCTCGTAATATACTTGAATCTGTCATTGGCCTCGCAATGGTTGGTGTCATGATATCACCGGTAATTTGGCCCATTTTCGTTAATGAACAAATGGCGCTCCCGCTCGGATGGTTCAGTGCACTCCTCTCACTAAGTCTGATGTCACTGGTAACTTACTTGTTCTTCAAAAAGGGCTCCCAATTCCGTTACGAATTAAAAATACGATGCTCCCAAAGTACTTTCTGTCAATACTTCAAATACTTGTTCGGTTACTTTTTGGCTATTCCTTACTTTGTTTACATCATAGTTGCTATGGGCATACCAACAACCCTTCACCATTTAAGTTCACCTTTGGTTGAACCAGCCACTCTTGTCCTTACTGTGAAGGATAAAGAGTCTAGTTACAGGCGCACACGTTGCAGTGGCAGGATGTGGTTTGAAGAATATCAGCTTCTCTTCAATGACTCTATTTGTGGTATGTATAAACCTTATTGGCATATTTTATCGCCGGGGGACAAGGTCATTTTCTATGGTAAAAAAACCGTCTTTGGCTTTTCCTATGAAGGCTACAAACTCCATACCCTGCAAGGCAGGGAAGTCAATGGGCTAACCACCTCACAATTGAAACTATGCCTACTGGTGGGATGTGATAAGTTACATTTATTTGGGGCTGAGTGAACCATGAAAGTTAAAAGCAAAGTAGGCAAACCCCAGCTGTCAAAAAAACAGGAAAAACTTTTTCAGGCCATTGCCTTAGCGATGTGTGTGTTAGTTTTCCCCCCTCTTTTTGGAGGGGTTTTCGTCAATGAAGAGCTGGCACGCGCCCTTGCATGGCTAAGTCTTCCCTTGACTCTGGCTCTAATAGCGCTACTCACTTATGCGTTATTCAAAAAGAGCTTTCGCAAAAAACTTGAACAAACAGCTGGAAAGTTTGGCCAATATTTTGTGCTACCGGTCGCATATTTACTTATTCCGTTCTTTGTATACTTCCCTATCGCCATTGGCATACCAACCCTACTGCACCACATTTGTTACCCCTTTGCCAATAGCACAACCCTTGTTCTTACTATTGACAGAAAAGGGAGTAGCCACAAGCCCGGGAAATGGAGATGTCGCGGCTCTATTTGGTTGAAAGAATATCAACTTCCGACTAATGGCAACATGTGTGGTATGAATAGTTTAATATGGGGTTTATTATCACCGGGGGACAAGATAACCGTTTATGGTAAGGAGACCGTCTTTGGTTTTTCATATGATGGCTACAAACTCCATACCCTTCAAGGCAAGAGAATCGATTAGTTACCCACCTCATAACTAAAACTCCCCCTGATGATGGGATGCGATGAGTTACATCTATTTGAAGCTGAGTGATACATGGAAGTAAAAACAAAACATCACCAAAATAAAGCGATGGCAATAACGTTACTCACCCTTATTATTGTAATATTGTGGCTGGTAGTTTTCCATTTTACTGCAAAAGTGCTCGTTCATGAACACATTGCACGTCCACTTGCGTGGCTGAGCATTCCACTTATGCTAGCCCTGATAGCACTACAGACTTACACATTCTTCAAAAAGGACTCTCAACTGCGCTATCAATTAGCACGTGGGCAATTTAAAAGTCCATGGATGCAATATGTCGCTTATATGCTTATGTGCCTTTTTGGAATTCCTGGCTTTGTATTCATTGCTGTCTCTTTAGGTATCCCAACAACGCTGCATTATCTTAGCTACTCCTTGGCGGATGACGCGACTATGGTTGTTACAATTGAGAAAAAAAGCAGCTCCTATAAGCAAAAGCATTGCAATGGCTCCGTACTGATTAAAGAATATCAGCTGCTATTCAATAACAGTCTTTGCGGCTTAAGTTCTTTTGATTGGCATTGGGTTTCGCCAGGTGACAAATTAACTCTCCATGGTAAACAATCCATTTTTGGATTTTCTTATGATGGCTACAAAGTTCATACGGTGAATGGTATAGACATACCTAAACTGCTAAGTGGCCAATCTAAAGAGCCTAAGGTGAAAGTTGATTAGCTTTTGCTTTCAAATTCATAGCCATACTTCACTCCTTTACTTTGCAATCTTCTCCCCAAGCGATAGAATCACGCCGTGTCGATAATGGCACGTTTCTTCAGGGCGGGGTAGAAGATGAAGGCTATGGTGATACCGCCGCACGAATGGTTGAGCTGGCCAAGGAACAAACCGGCTTTTTAGGCATTGAATCCGCTCGTGAAGAAGTGGGGATCACGGTTTCTTAGTGGGCTGATTTAGCCGCAATAAAAAGTTGGAAAGCGAATATGGAGCACCTTGAAGCGCAAAAAAACGGCCGTAAAAAGTGGTATTCGGCGTTTAAATTGCGCATCGCTAAAGTCGAACGGGATTATGGCATGTAGGTGTCACCCTACTTCCAACCTTGCTGCCATCGGCTGGTATCTTTAAGCTCAGTCCAATCGATTGCATATTCATTGCGCGAGAGGATCGCCTCCAAAGTACACGAAAGCACCGTGCCGTCCTCATCATATTCCACCTCAGTGACTAAAAAGTGCTTTTCTTTATTTCGCGGCTGAGTGGCTGTCCATTTACTATTACTTAGTTTTCGTGGGTTTATTCTATTCATCAAATTGCTGATTCACTGTTTGTCGCGATTTTGTTGAAGGTGTTTTACGGTACAACAATACGTATGGATTGGTATCCGCCTTGATTTATACTCTTTTGCCTTGCCGCTCTACTCTGTGTTTATGAGCACCTTATTGCGTGCCTGCACACTTTAATCTCATATCCTTGTCATACCCCGCAAATGTCGCCACAATGGGCCTTTAATTCGATAATAATAATGAGCGGCTACTATGAAACTCACCACCCTTGGGGCAGCGCTGGCAATAGCACTGGGCAGCACCAGTGTTGCAGCACAGGATGACTACCACGCATCAGAAAAAGCCATTAAACTGGCGCAAGAAAACATCCTTATCGATACCCATATCGATGTCCCTTACCGCATTCATAACAAATGGGATGACGTCAGCAAGGCCACCGAGCGCGGTGATTTCGATTACCCTCGCGCCATTGAAGGTGGTTTAAACGCGCCCTTCATGTCTATCTATATTCCAGCCAACTTGGAATTCGAAGGCAAAGGTAAAAGCTATGAACTGGCCAATCAGCTGATCGATATGATGGAAGCGCTGGCCTATCGCGCCCCCGATAAGTTCGCCATTGCCGACTCGGTCGCAGATGTAGAAAAGCAATTTAAAGACGGCGTGATGTCGCTGGCCATGGGTATGGAAAATGGCTCCCCCATCGAAGGCGAGATAAAGAACCTGCACCACTTCTATGAGCGTGGCGTGCGTTATATCACCTTGGCGCATTCGCAAAGCAACCATATTTCCGACTCCAGCTATGATATCCGCCGTAAATGGAAGGGCCTAAGCCCATTCGGTAAAGAGCTGGTCACCGAGATGAATAATATCGGCATGCTGATCGATGTCTCGCACATCTCGGATGCGGCCTTCTATCAGGTAATGGAGCTGTCTAAGGTGCCCGTGATCGCCTCACACTCCTCGCTACGTAAATACACGCCGGGTTTTGAGCGCAATATGGATGACAACATGCTGCTGGCGCTGAAAAAGAACGGCGGTGTGATCCAAATTAACTTCGGTTCCAGCTTTGTGACCAGCAGCGCAAATAGCTGGTACGACCGTCGCGATGAGGCCCAAGATAAGGCCAAAGAAGCGGGCAAGGACACCACCGACTTTAAGGCGGCCTTCCTGAAGAAGAACCCCTTCCCATTCGCCAGCCTGGAGCAGGTGCTAGATCATATCGACCATGTGGTGAAACTGATCGGCATCGAGCATGTAGGCATCGGCTCTGACTACGATGGTGTGGGTGACTCACTACCCGTGGGCCTTAAAGACGTATCCAGCTACCCTAACCTGGTACAAGGTTTATTGGACCGTGGCTATAGCGATGCGGATATCAAAAAGATCCTTGGCGAAAATATGCTGCGCGTATGGCGTCAAGCAGAGGCGTTTGCCCAGGCTAACTAAGCCTTCTCATTTTAATAAAAAAGCCCGGGCAATTGCCTGGGCTTTTTTATTAGTTTCGCCAAAGGACAATGGCCACTAGGTACCACAAAAGGTTTGATAACTGTCGTCTTCGCCCAGCTCTGGCGGCTGCTGTAAATATGCATGCTCGGGGTCAAGGCAATAAGGGTTGCGAATGGCCGCCAGCAGCGGCGCCAGCTTGTCGCTGTGACCCTGACGCTCAAAGTCGGCGATCACCTCTTCCACCCTGTGATTGCGGGGGATTACCTGCGGATTTGCCGCACTCATCAGCGCCGCACTGTGCTCCTTGTGCCCGGCTACGCACGCCTGCCAGCGCGCCAGCCAATCTCCCAAGGCTGAGGCCAGGGGCTCGGGCACCTCGGTGCCCTGATGGCAATAGGCGGTGAGCGCCGCAAAGGTATTGGTGTAATCCAACTGCTGTTGTTGCATCAGCCCCAGTAGCTCATCCACCAGCGCCTCAGCCTCGTTATCTTCGGCCAGGAGCCCGAGTTTTTGTAGCCACATGGCTTTAAGGGCGGCATTAAACTTGTCGCCGAAGGTGTTAAGCACCTGGGTTAACTCGGCCACCGCCTGGTCGCGCTCTACGCTAAACAGGTCAATCAGGGTTTCCGCGAAACGGGCCAGGTTCCAACTGGCGATCTGCGGTTGATTGCCAAAGGCATAACGACCGGTGCGGTCGATGGAGCTAAACACCCGGCCAAAGTCAAAGCCGTTCAACATGGCGCAGGGGCCATAGTCTATGGTTTCGCCGCTCACCAGGGTATTGTCGGTATTCATCACCCCATGAATAAAGCCGATGCGCAGCCAGTGCACAATCAGTTCGATTTGCTTATCCATTACCGCACTAAAGAGTGCCAACAAGCGCTCATCCCCGTTCAGCGCAGCCAGCTCGGGGTAATGACGCTTGATGGTTAACTCCACCAACTGGGCCAAGCCTTGCTCATCCTGCTGCGCGGCTAAAAACTGAAAGCTGCCAACGCGAATATGGCTGCTGGCCACCCTCGTCACTATGGCGCCGGCGCTGGGCTGTTGTCGCATCACCGTCTCGCCGCTCAGCGCTACACTTAAACAGCGCGTGGTAGGCACCTTTAATGCCGCCAATGCTTCGCTCATAATAAATTCGCGCACCGCTGGGCCAATACCACAGAGGCCATCGCCACCGCGGGAAAATTGGGTTGCTCCTGAGCCCTTTAATTGCACATCCCAGCTCAGCCCCTGAGGATCGGTGACGGCACCAAGCAAATGAGCCCGACCGTCGCCAAGCAAGGGCACGTAATTGCCAAACTGGTGGCCGGCATAAGCCAAGGCATTAGCATCCGGATAAGACTGACCACTGGCAAGCTGGGCTTTAGTGGTGTCGTCCTCGCTCAGCCCCAGCGTTTTCGCCAACGCACTATTCCACAGCAACAACTGCGGCTGACTAAACTGACGCACCTGGGCGCTGTGACTCAGGGCACCAATATGGGCATAGGGGTTATCTAGCTTCATAGCTATCCTTAGTTGGTTTGCATACCAACATAATTGTCGCCAATGCTAAAGGCGATAAGCTGGCTTAGCTCCGTTAAGGAGCGGCCACTTTGCTGCTGCAGCTCATTAAACATGCCTTGTATGGCCTGCAGGGAGCGCTTTGAGTGCAGACCGCCGTCGATCACCTCATTAGCACGGCAATAGGCTTCCACATCGCGCGACAACATAAAGGTGTCTTTACCTAAAGCTCGCAGGGCAAAAGCACCGGTATTGCCACCTAAGCGGGCTCCGTGCTTTTTCAAATACAGCCAGAGGCCGATAATGTCCTCGCTCGGCCACTGGGCAACAAAGTCGCTAAAGCTGCCATGCTCTTGTGCTACTTCATGGATCATTAGACAATTAATAGGCAAGGTTTGCACTTTTTTAAAGTTGCGCACGATACGTTCATCGCTGGCCTTCTGCTCCAGCATTTCCGGCGCCATCATCAGTAGTTTCTCAACGCTAAAATCCCAGAACACCTCGCGAAAGCCCGGCCATTTGGCATTGATCACCGCCCAATAAAAGCCACTTTGAAAGATTTTTCGGGTGAACTCTTCTAACCAGATATCGTCGGTTAGTTGCTTTAATTGCTCGGTGGTTTTTGGCTTACTGAGTAAGGCTTCCAGTTGCGCCTGTGAGCCCTTGCGCTCAAGCGCACGCTGATAAATAGATTGATATTTTTCCATCTGCTGCTGGGTCTTTTTAGTGTGAGGGAGACATTAAAACATGCTTTGTACAATGACAAAAAGGGTTATACCCAATGCGCCCACCTGAAGATCAAACTAAAGCCCCATAAAGGTGCCGTTATTTTGCCGTGCCACCTCACGCATCAGGGTGGAAAACTTCACCATATCTGGTGACGCGCCCATATTGCGCTTAAAGGCGATGCCATGAATACGGGCGATAGGTGTGCCACCGGTACTGCGATTAAGCCGGTTAATTTGCGCTAGGGCATCGTCGTAACTGGTGCCGGTAAAGTCATCGCCAAAGACATAAAGCGCGAGATCCCCCTGATAGCGGGCATAGGCCTTGAGGCTGGCGGCAATGCCCTCCACCGGCGAGCTGTTCGAGCTGCCATGCCATTGCTGTAAGCCTCGCAGTACCCCGGCGCGCTGCGCCCGACTGTCGCTGCGCCAGGTACCAAGGGAGCGCCCGCCCAGCACCTCTCCATTGTCGGACAACACTTGAAAGCCCTGCACCTTGGGATGATTATTTAGCACCTCGTCCATGGTTCTCAGTACCCGCGGCCACATGGTCTTCATCGAACCCGAGGTATCGATAATAAAGACCACATAATTGCTGTCGACGGGAATACCGCCCACCTCGTCATCGCGCACCCTGGCACGCGGAGCATTGATGGCGGCACGCTGACGCTCCACCAGGGTTTGCTCCAGCCCGGAGGCGGCATCGGTCAACTGCTGCACCTTATCCTTGGCCCGTGCCAGTTGTGTCTGCAAGGCCATCTGCTGCTCGGCATTACTGGCCCCCTGCGCCTCGGCGGCGGCCAGTTGCTCTGCACCCTCGCTCAAGGCCTGCTGTAATTGCTGTACGCTGCGCTCGGCCCCGTCCAGGGCTCGAACCAGGGTGGCAATTTGACTGGCGTCATTAAACTCACCCTGATCGCCATTTTTAGCCAGCAGGATCAGCATCACCACAGCGCCAAACGCACATGAAATAATGTCTAAAAAAGACAGGCTAAAGATTTCTACCGGTTCACGCCGCTTCATGGCCAGCTCCGCGCCGGGGCTATCATCAAACCGCCGGTGTTATTGGCCCAGTTCCAGTAGAGTGCCGGAGCCAGCGGATCTCCTTCCAAAGGCAGCAAGACAATGTGGGTCGGTACCTTGGGCGCGGCTTGGGCGATGCTGAACTGATGGATTCTGGCACGACAATCGCCATCTATGGTTTTCATATTACCGGTAAGGGGTTGGCAGTTTTTTGTTTCACGAAACCCTTGGGCGCCGGACATCATGGTCGGCAAGCCATCGGTGATAATATAGAGCGCATCCATATCGGCAAAGGTGCTCTTGATGGTGTTTAAGGCGGTATATAGGTCGGTGCCATTTTCCGGCACCAGGGCGTCAATGTCCTTAACCAAGGACTGCATGCTGGCCTCCACCTTGGCCGAGTTGATGGCCCTGTTGCCTAGCACCTGAGCACCGGAATTAAAGGCGACCACGCTGACCTGAGACTGCTTCGGCACCCGTGCCAGCAACCATTTCGCTACCCGCTTGGTACGCTGCCATTTTGGCCCCTGTTGCTTTTGTTGTGCGGGCCCGAGCTTACGGCGTATCACCTTGATCAGCTGCTCGTCCGTCATCGAGGCGCTGTGATCGATCAAAATGCCTATACGCTGACCTTCAACCTTGAGGCCCAATAAGTAATTCTCCTCACCACCACCCTTTAGCTCAATAGGATCATCCGCCTGTTTCGGCGCCGCCGCGGCTACCGACTGCTGTAACTGCGCCACCACCGCTTGTTGATTTTGCAAGGCCTGCCTGGCCGCTTGCTGCATTAGTTTTAACGCGGCCACGCGCTCGTCGTTGTCACTGTTTTGCGCCTGCACCGCGGCCAGCGCTTGCGCTCCCTCATCCAGCTCCTGCTGCAAGGCACTGGCCTGCTCCTCGGTGGCAGCAAGGCGCTGTTGCAGTCGTTCTATTTCGGTGCTGGGTACCGAGATTGAGGCCTGAAACTTGATAACAATAAGGATCATCAAAACGGCGCCCAAGCCACAAGCCATGACATCGAGAAAGGACAGGTTTAACCCTTGTTCGCCGCGCCGCTTCAACATCTTGGCTACTTATGCAGATGGGTTAACAGATGGGTTTCACAGTTGTTCTTGGTTTTGAGCACCATTTCATCCTGGCGGTTATTAAGATGAAATAGCACATACATCAAGAGGATAGAAAGCAACAGCGAGACCAGGGTCGAGTTAAAGGCGACCCCGAGCTTATCCACCATACCGGCGATATCACCGGCCACCGCCTCTTCAGCTTTTGCCAGGGCCGAGCCAATACCGCGTACGGTGCCAACAAAACCAATACTGGGAATGGCCCAGATAAAGTAGCGAATGGTGGCGTTACCCGCCTCCAGTTGCGCCGCCAGAGATTCAACACTATCACGAATAGCATCGGCGGCATGCTGCACATTTTGGGTGTTTTTATAGCGACGTAAGCAATTGATCCAGGTGGCCACAGAGCTATTTTTTGCACTCTCCCCTTCTTCTAAAAACGCCAGGGCTTCATCCACATTCAGCGCCTCCTCCTTGGGGAAAGAGCGCAGATAGTCAAAGGTAAAGACCGGCTCTTCCTTGGTGACGATACGATAATACTTGTAGCCCATCAGGATCAGACAGAACAAGCCCAAGGTCATACAAGCCTGCTGCTCGGCGTCTTTTAAGATCACCCAAAGATTAGTCGTGGCACCACTGCCATGGGCGACAATAGCGGCTTCCGCCGCAGGGCGGATCACCCCTTGATACAGCAAGTGCACCACAACGACGGTAGCAATAAAGATGCCGATAGACACCAGCGGCGGCAAATTCATGCGGGTATTGTCCGTTACCATAATGCGCTCCTTAGATATCCACCGGGAAGGTGGCCGGTGAGTCCAAACTGATTTTTGCCGCCATCGCGACCGAAGTGACGGCGCCGACCAAGACTAAGGCCAGCACCAGTAATATGCCTTTACGTTTCATACATTACCTCTCATAACGGGCGATGCGAAAGCCTATGGTTTCACTGGGACCATCGGTAACGATTTTTAGCGCCGCCCGTAAATCCTGCAGTCGCCCGGACTGATAGTTGCCGCCCTTGGCAATATGGTTACCTCCACCCCCTGGGCCAAGATAATCCTTGTGCACCCGGTTCAAATCCGGGGTGACATAGGAGCTGACATCAAACACCCATTCACTAACATTACCGGCCAAGTCATAAAGACCGGCCTTATCAGCACGATAGCTGCCCACCGGAGCCTTACCCGCGTGGCTGTCCTGATAGTCAGCCAGATAAAATGCCTGCTTGCCCTTAAGGTTGGCATCGGCAAAGTTACCCGCTTCCTTAGGCACCCGCTCGCTGTCGCCCCACACATACTTGCTGGCGCGGGCACGCTTAGCTTTTTTCGCCAACCATTCCCATTCCGCCTCACTAAGCAAACGATAACCCCGGGCCTTTTTATTGATACCCGTAAACTGGTTATTAACGATACGGTAATAGGGTTCCAGGGCTTCTTGTTCACTGAGCCAGTTACAGTATTGTGCGGCGGCCAACCAACTGATATTAGTTACCGGTAATTGGGATTTAGGCACCTGCTTATCGAAAGCATGAAATTGCGCCTCGGTCACTTCATGTTTGCCCACCCAGACCGGTCGGGTGAAATCGACCCGCACCTGGAACTCATTGCGCTGGCGACCCACTTCATTGGCTGGTGAGCCCAGGGTAAAGGGCGTCATATTAAATTGCTGCAGCTCCATGCCCAGAGTAGAAACAAATAGGGGGCGCCCCTCCTGACGGCGGGCATCAAACTCCGTTAGCAAGGTGACATCCACCGTAGAGGCGTGTTTGGCGCTTGGAGTCAGGGTTTTAACCACAGTACGATAGCCAGGTTTGCTCACCTTAATTTCATGAGCGGTAGCCGGCAGGATCTTACTCAGCGGTGTTTTACCTCGTAACTGACCATTAATATAGACCTCGGCCTCGACATTGCTGCGCACGCTGACCTTGCCTTGCTCCGGCTTTAGGGTAATGGCGTAGAATTTTTGCTCCTTGGGGGGCAGGATCACCTTGCTGTTAAAGCTGTAATAGCCTGGCTTGTCGTAGCGCACCCTGTGCATGGTATTGGCATCCACGGCCACATGCCCCGGCGCCACCTTCTGACCATCAATAAACAGGCTGCCACCCTCGGGATCCAGGGTTATCTCCAAATAGGCTTGTTCGGGTTTAAGTTGGTATTGGCGGGTAACACTCGAATATTGCTCGGTAATTTCCACATTCTCGATACTCGGCTCATAACCCGGCTTATGCAACTCCAGAATATAACTACCTCCGGCCAAGGTGTGTCGCAAAGGGGTTTTACCCAGGCTTTTACCACCCATATAGACCTCTGCGCCATTGGGAATGGATGCCAGATCCAGCACCCCGGAGATGGGAGCTAACTCAGGGCTTACCTCGGTCGTTTGCGCCCGTGCCATTATCAGCGCCTGCTGCTGGTTTTGATAATAGGGATTTTCGATACTGAGCGTGTAATCGCCTTCACCCAGTGTCTCGCTAATGGTCGCCCCTTTGGCCAGCAAGCGGCCATCAACAACCCACAAGGTATGTTCGCCATAGGGCTGAGCGACCTTGCCCATCAAGGTACCTGGGCGGGGTTTTAGTTCTATAGTCACGGCGGCGGGGCTGGTGTCTGTCAGCACTAGCTCCTGAGCAAAATAGGTGGCAGAGGAGACCTTAATTTTCACGTCGCTGGCAAAGCGATAGACCAGCTCATCGGTCACAAAGCCAAACCCAGCAGCAATCTCAACCTGCGCCTGCTCTTGGGCCTCGACGGGCAAGACCTTAATAGCATGTCCCTTGGCGATAAACAGATAGATCACTATGGCCGCCACGCTCAGCAGCGCCAGGCAGCTGGCGATCAGCAAGGGTAGCAAGCTGCTTTTTTGTCGTTGTTTTAATTGTGCGTCTAGCTCTGACATAACCACTAAATCCTTTGTGTACAGGCTATGGTAAGCGTAATTGGCGTATCCGTTGCGCTCACCTCAAGCTCATATTTCACACTGACATAACCCGTTCTGCGCCCTTCAAGAGTATAACTGCCGGGTAAGAGCATCACTTGCTTTTGGGCAAACTCGCCAAGCTGGTCACCGCCATAAATGCGTACCTGGGTTTGCTCATCGGACAGCAAGGTCACGGCGATGGGAGTGCTAAAATGACTCAGGTGTTGATTCAACTCTTCGATACTGTTTGCCAATTGCCGCGAGTAAGGGGCATAGGGCTGGGCCTTAGTCACCGCAGCCTCAGCCTGAGCGCGAATATTACTGTCGCTTAAGCGTTGGGGCCGCGCCGTATAAATACTTAAAGCGCGCTGCGCCGCCAATACCTGTTTGGCACGGGTCAACAAGTGGGTAATGGTGCTATCACCGGGGGCGCGCGCCAAATACTGCTGCGCTAGGCTCTCTACCTGCTGCCACTCTTGCTGTTCGCTGGCGGCAACTAACAAGGCGCGGGTGCGCTCGGTACTCAGCTGGCGCTGCTGTTTACTCAGTTGCGCGCGCAATAAATTCAGGGTGTCGCCGTCGGCTTTTAAACGCTGCAATTGTGTAATCGCCTGCTCGGCCAAGATAAAGTCTTGCTGTATCAAGGCCTGCTGCGCCTCTTTGACCGCCTGGGCAACTTGGCGTTTACGTATGCTTTCCTCGGCAGCATTAAGTTTATCCTGCAACTCCTGGTTTTCGGGTTGCAGTGCCACAAGTTGCGCCAACACCGCCGCCTGTTTATCTATATCGCGCTCCGCCACGGCCCCCTGATAATCACGCCTTAGACTTTGCTGCTGGGTAAAGGCTTGGATCTGCTGTTGCAAGGTATCGATGCGCGCATCCTCTTCATCGAGCGCATACATCTTATCCACATAAAGCCTGGCTTCTTGCGGACGTTGCTCCTCTAGGGCCTTTAATGCCTGCTGATACCAGCTATCTATGGCTTGCTGCCATTGTACTGATAACTCGGTTGCCAGTTCATCGGCCTGCTGTAAATACACCTGAGCCTGACGAAACTGGCCTTGTGCAAAGGCCGTGAGGGCAACCTCAAAAGCACCTTTGGTCTGTACTTGTCGCTCGGGGGCGAAAGCAATCACCTGTTCGTTAGTTAGCAAGGCTTGGTGTTGCTGCTCAAAGGTTAAAATGGCCTGTTGCACTTGCTCACGCAGCACCTCGTTCGCAGCACTATCAAGGGGAATAGCCAGTTCAGCACTTGGCACTGATGTGATGTGTGCCGAAGGCATCGCCGCATCCTCACTTAAGGCATACCAAACACTCACCGCCAACACTAAAGCCAGAGTTACAGCAACAACTAGCATATAGGTATTGAGCTTTGCCCCGCGGGCCGAGGTTTGCTGTTGCAGCTGCTGATCTAAGCTCGTCTTCTTATCTTCGCCCACCACTAATACCTTGTGTTCTTTATTACTGAAAATGGCAGGCGCTTAATTGGCACTGGTTTCAAGATGATACATCTTCCTTAAATGAGCTTTCCATTGCTGATACTGCTCGGCAGCGGTACCGCTTAATTCAACCTGCTGCTCATTAAATTCCATTACCTGAGGACTAAGGGTTAAGTCCAGACCCTGACCCATTTCATCGATCACCGCTGAGGCCACTTTAAGGTTATGATTCGCTTGGTAGGCATCCTTTAACAGCCAAACACTGCCCAGGGCACCTGCTGTTTTAGCCACCGAAGTGGAAGTTGAGTTACTGTTGTTGCCCAGCGCCAGGGCAGCTATAAAGCCTAGGGCACCGACCACGGCCTTGGTATTACGCTCGGCACGGGCCTCTCGTGCCCTGACAGCCTCGGGTAAGGTTTCACGCTGCCATTCGTGATAAGGATCATCTGTGCTTTGTTGGAATACATCGAACTGATCCTGGAGACGATCGACAAACAACATTTCTTGATTACGCAGCACCTCAATGCGTTGCAACATGGCATCGTCAGCCGCTGGCAGGCCATTAAGCTCATACTTGTAAAAACGGGTGCCGTTCTTACGGTCGATAGATACCTTGAGATAGTCCTTAAAGGCCTCGGGAGAATAATAATGGGCATAACGTACTAAAGTGGTGTTTTTCAAGGTCTGCTTTTGTTGCTCGGAAAGATCCATCAACAGCCGGTAAACATAGTCAGCCACCTGATCAAACACCGGCTGATAGGGATCTTTGCCTTCATTTAAGGCATCGCGGAAATAGCTCTTGGAAACCTGATGTTCAAACTCTTCACTATCCAGAGGCTCACCACTGCTATCGACCACGGTTACCTCAAGACGCACAAACTCTGAGTCAGAGTGCAATACCGTACCCAGCACGTATAAATCGGCACTGGTATTAGCATCGGGCACCACAGACACAGAGCCGAAAGCCTGAGTAGCAGCAATGGCGCGCTTGGTCTCTACCGCAAAGCGCTTGGCCTCGGCACGACGCAATTGCGGCCAAATATCCATTTCATCCAACTCATCATAATCGACCTTATTGCCGTCCATGGGTAAGCCGGGATCAAATACCGGCACCGCAACATCTAAAAATATATCGCTCTGAGGTAGCGCCTTAGCTGTGCTGTATGAGTCCTGCCCCATTGCGTTCGGACCGACCGCTAGGGGAGCATTACGAGTATTCTTGTTTGAGGTCGATTGGCAGGCACTGAGAGTGACAATCATTATGATCAACAGCGCAGCTAGCCTATAAGGGTTCTTAGATATCATATCTCAATACCTTTGCTTACTTAGTGCAATTGTAGTCTTCATATTGCTTAATTAACGCCTGCTTGGTGGCATCGTTTGTTTCTTTGGTGATCTCTTCATAGAGCATGGTGCAAATAATAGAATCGTTATCCTTAGGCTTAACCACCTGTTGCGCCCGACCACCGCCGGATTTCATTTTTTCCTGCTCCTTGGTAAGCGCTGGATCTTGGGTTGATAAGGGCAATTCTTGGGTCATTTGTTCAGTACTAGTTCCTTGGGACTGAGACTGGGCCTGCGCGTCTTGCTGTTCCTGCCCCTGAGCCGATGCGCTGGCCTGGGCCTGATCGCTGGCCATTTGCTGCTGCACCTTATCCAAACAGGTGCTGTATTTATTTACCGAATCAAGCAGCGCATTTTCCATTAACTTAATACGCTCCTGCTTAGTCAAAGTAGCCGGATCGATTTCATCTATTTCCACGGCAGTACAGTCGTAAGCCGTTTGTATTGGCGCTTGCGACGCAGCCAGGGGCAGACCCGCAAGCAATAAGCATAACAACACAACTCGCATAGGCACTCCATTAAGCCAAACGGTGAAGAATTACCCTAATTATTACCTATTTGTATCGCTTTTCCTGTTATTAAGGCAAACAATTCATTGTAAGGTTTTGTTAGACGAAGAAGACCGAAGCACTGCTTCGCAGCTTCTGAGGTGACAAACCTGTCTGGAACAGATTGGAACAGAGTTAGCTGGCCCGAAGGGGTGAGTACGGGACGTATTCAATACTGCATGGCTGAAAGTGGAATTAAGTGAGTGAACAGTTTCACTCACGCCACTTGAAGGTGACGAGCTCTGCGAGGAAGGGGGATGAGCGATGTAACCAAGCGACAGGGACGTATTGTTGAAACCACTCTCAACCGCGCCACCTCTTATATAACAATAAGGCTCAGCTATTCGAGTGTTATAGCTTGGTTATAAACCGCTTTGTAGTCATAAGCCAGAAAGCAAAAAACCCGCTCATTGAGCGGGTTTTTCTGAATAGGAGCCTGGTGATGACCTACTTTCACATGGCAAATGCCACACTAT